>JAYVQG010000026.1:0-11900 GCA_043757025.1 Limnoglobus sp. | reverse complement strand
GGCGATACAGCTCACTCGCCACGCGATCTGCCCGCAATGGAACTACACGATCCGCCCACATCCGAAGCTCACGGAGTAATTCTTGGACAGGTACTTACCGCGCCTCATCACAAGGCCCGGGTGGTTGGGTAGGCACAAACTTGCGAACCACGTTCGAGAAGATTCTGCGCCGCGCCGGTTTATCGCAATGGCCAAGGTTATTCCAGAACCTTCGATCGTCGCGAGAAACGGAACTCATGCAGAACCACCCGATTCACGTCGTTTGCGCTTGGCTCGGCAACACGCCGAAAATTGCACTCGGGCACTACCTTCAAACGCTCGAGGCGGACTTCGATAAAGCGGTTCGCGAAAGCGGTGCAAATTCCGGTGCAGTTGTGGTGCAAAATGCGGTGCAGACAGGAGCCGACAGAATCGGCCCGGAAAGGACGAACGCGCCGGAAAGCCTATATTCGCAGGCTTCCCGTCGCGTTCTGTCCGATCTCGTCGGATACTGTTCAAATGAACAAGTGGGCCGGGTGGGAGTCGAACCCACTTCCAACTCGTTATGAGCAAGCTGCTCGACCGTTGAGCTTCCGGCCCCGTCCCCATCAGTTTAGTTTTCCGATGGTACGATGCAACGGTTCTCAGGCGTTCGCGGTGAGAACGACGCGGAAACCGATCGTATTCGTCGGACGATCCGGGTGTTGCGCTTTGCGGGAGGCACTTCGGCATTCGGCCGCGGCATCGACCCAACTGCCACCGCGAATGACTTTCAAATCGCCGCCGACTGGCCCCGTTGGATCGGTGCCCGCAGTGTCGAAATAGTAATAATCGTGGTACCAATCGGACACCCACTCGAAGACGTTGCCGTGAACGTCGTGTAGGCCGAAGGCGTTCGCGGGGAATCGCCCCACGGCGTGCGTTTTCGTCTGCGCAACGGAGTGTTTGAAGTGCGCATCCTTTTCGGTGAGTGTCTCACCGAACGCGAACGTGGCATTGACCCCCGCGCGGCACGCATATTCCCACTCGGCTTCGGTCGGCAAACGGTAGACCCGCTCCGCCGATTGCTCCTCGCCGATCTTCGACATCTTCGTGCAGAATCGCTCGGCATCGTACCAACTGACCGATTCGACGGGGAGTTCGCCCCCACCGCCGTTGCCTTTGTGGAAGAACGAGGGATTGCGGCCCATCAGTTTCTCGTACTGGCCTTGCGTCACGGGGAAGATCGAGACGTAAATCGCCCGCTTCAGGCGAACGGTGTGCCGGGGGGTTTCGGGTGGCTTGCGGCCCACTTCCTCTTCGGACGCGCCCATCTCGAACGAACCGGCCGGGATGTGCGCGAAGGTGATTCCCATCGAGTTCCGGATGAGTTTCGGCAAACCGTCGGCGGCGCGTTCTTGCGAGATCGACGGGTGATACGCCGAGCCGGAAGTACTCGAAAGCCCCGTCGCCTTCGCCGAGAATCGCCCGCCGAGCGCGCCGCCCGTATTGCCCAACAGCGAAGCCGCCGCGACGGCCGCCGCCGCGTCATCGACCTGCTTGCCGCGCGCCGTCACTGGCGAATGCGACGTACTTTGGCTTTTCAGCGAGATGAGCTTCGATCCATCTTCCGCTGCGCTCGCGGCATTGGCCGTGGGGATTGTCCCCGATTCTTTCATCAGCAATTCATGAAGCACATTCGCATTCGCCGGTCGCTTGTCGGCGCGGGTGGCCACGCACGACGATAGCAACTTCGCCGACGATGCGCTGAAGCCGTGACGTTGGAGTTCCTCGCTCCAATCGTCGCCGACCGGCGCGGCCGCATGAGGATCGCGTTTCAGAAGCTGGAACCAGATCACGCCGAGCGCGTGAACGTCGTCTCGCGGGTCGGGCGATTCCTTCTTTTGCTGCTGGGGCGAGGCGTACAACGGCGTGTAGGCACCGCGATACGATAGCCGCGCTTGTTCGGCGCGGCACGTTCCCCCGCGCGCCAGTTCGATCGAGCGTTCGGCTTCGATCATCCCCCAACCGAAGTCGGTGATCCAGACGCTGAACTTACCATTCTCGGCGGGGTGCAACAGCACGTTCGACGGTTTCAGATCGCGGTGGATGATCCCCATCGCATGGGCTTTGCCGACGATGTCTGTCAGGCGTCGCATCAGCTTCAGTGCGGCATCCGGTTTCGCGGTGTCGTAGCGCCACTTCCACTCGTTCATCAGCCCGGCGAGATCGTAACCGTAAACGTAGGTCGACTCGAGGCACGGCGGTTCCGTTTCGAGATAGACCGATTGCAGCGGGACGATACCGTTGATTTCGTTCAGTTGGAACACGCGAACGAACAGGCTCTGGTTCGCGATCATCCGCTTGCTGGATTCGTCATCGATGGCAAACTTGAGGCAGGCGGGATGCACTTCGACGTTGACCTTATCGCGACCGAGCCACACTTCGCTGCACTCGCCGAGACCGCGCAGTTCGACGAGCTGCCAGTTATCGAGGCCCGCCGGTTCATCGCCCACTTTGAAGCGGGGACGCCGAGGCGGCAGATACAACAGCAGTTGCTCGGGTTTGTAGATTTCCAACTTGTCCGGGGCGGTCTTGCCCTCGGGGTCGCTCGGCCGGCGAAACATCTGCTGAATCGTCAGCGGGAAGTGCAGCAGGTAGTCGCGGAGCGAGTCGCGGAACGGCACCGAATGGACTTTGGCCAGCCCGTCGAGCGTTTTGTCCAATTGCGCCGCATACACATTCGGAGCGACGGCGGCCGTTTCGCCGAGCGCATGGCGAATGTCGTCGCCCGAGATATGCTTTCGCAAGTGATCGAGCGAAGTCTTCGAGACTTCCGTAAGGACATCGCCGAAGGGAATGTCGCCGGTGAGCGCACGACGACCCTTTTCGCACAACGCCTGCCCGACGGAATCGAGCAACGATTGGAATGGACGCATCGAGATAACCCGACCGATCGAAGCGAGGGCGGGGGAGGATTAGAGGGGATTGTAATTGATCGGGTATAGCGTTTGCAAGTTGCAAGTGCGATGGTCGTGCGATTTTTCGCGGTTCGCGCGATAATTTCAGCAAAGTTGTAAACATTCGCACCGGTCGTTGCAGCATGATTGATGCCGACGTGGAAAGCGCATGGTTTTATCGCGACATTCCGCCGTGACATCGCTTGGGTGGCAACTCTTACATTTCCAAACTTCTCCGGCTCGCGCGGTGGGCGGGTCCGTGTCGCACCATGAGAGGACTTGCGGAAGAGTACCGGGTAGAAACGGCGACCGTTCGTTTGGCGGGCGGGCGAGCGAAGGCGCGAGAGGGTCAAAACCCATCGCATCCGCCCGCTCGAAGTCGAATCGGCACGACAAACGCCGTGCCGAACGCGATAAGGATTTACCTGATGGCGTGCTCGTAAGGCTTACTTGTCTTCTTTCTTCTCGACCTTCTTTGCTGGCTTTAGCGTGAAGCTGAATGCAGCATCGTCTTCAAACTTCTTGGGGCGATCGCCGCCGGTGCCGTCGTAGGTCAGCTTGAGTTCGTCGCCCTTGAGTTCGAAGATGCCCTTGGCTTTCGAGCCTTTCAGGCCTTCCATCGGGGCTTCTTTGATTTCCATGTCGATCGTCATCGGGCTGGCCTTCGCGTCGATCGTGTAGCTGAAGGCGAACATCACCTTGTCGCCTTCTTTGAGAGTGATCGTGTCTTTGCTGAAGGTGTATGTGCCCTTCTTGGCGTCGTCGCCGAGGTCTTTGCCCATTTTCTTGCCGGCGGAGATCGTCCAGTCGCCGACCAGCTTGGCGGCGTCGAACTCGGCGGGTTTCTTGTCTTCGGCGAATGCGGGGGCGACCATCGCGACGGCGACGGCGACGGCCCAGTTGCGAATGCGATTCATGTGAAGATCCTCTTCGATACGAAGCGTTGAGACATGTGAGGCCGGGGTACGTCCCGTGCCTTCTCGAACGATTTTACACCGGCGTCCCACCCGGTCAATGGATACAAGCGATACGGTTGCGAAATTTCGCGAAATCGCCACATTCGGTAGAATGCGTACGATTTCACTTTGACTTCGCCAGAAATCTCTTCTCTTATTCGACAATCTGCGTTAAGCTGTGTTCAGTCAGCACCTCTACTGGGAGTTCGTTATGCGTCGTTTCCTCTGTGCGATGGCTTTCGGCCTCGCAACCTGTTTCGCAGTCGCCGCCGATAAAGGTGGCACGGGCGGTACCTCCACACTGTCCGAATTTGAACTCGCGCTCATCGCCGCTCAGGCGCAAGTGCCCGATGGGCAACTGCTCCGCGGTCGCGTCGAAGGCCTCAAGACGGGCGGCGCGAACTTCGGCTTCTACTTCTGGCGCAATAATCGCGTCATCGAAGTCGAGATCAGCCAGACCGGCGGCGACGTCCTCAAGGTCAAAGACGAGCAAAACCCCGAAGATGTCAAAGACATCAACAAGGACGTCGCGTTACTCGTCGGCAAATCGGCGAAGTCGAAGATTCCCGAAGGGCGTCTCCTCGAAATCGCCGCTGACAACTTGAAGGGCACGAAACTGTCCGAAGTGAAGTACGAAAAAGACGGCGATAAGCTCGTCCTCGTCATCGGCGACGTTCGCATCGATGCGGCCACCGGCCAAGTCCTAACGAAGTAACGAACACGTTTTCACGCGAAACCCCGTCGGAGAATCGTCGTGGCGAGATTCCTTCGACGGGGTTTCACATTAATCGAAATCCTCGTCGTCATAGCGATCATCGCGATCCTCATCGGGTTATTGTTGCCCGCCGTGCAGAAGGTGCGCGAGGCGGCGGCCCGTGCGAAGTGTATCAACAACCTCAAACAACTCGGCCTCGCGCTCCATACCTATCACGACGCGAATCGACACCTTCCGCACGCCTACAACGAATACTGGAACTTTCGCGAACCGTCCGACATTCCGTTGCCACCGGACCCGCTACCGCACAAAAGTTGGGCGACGCTGATTCTCCCGCAAATCGAACGGCAAAACCTCGTCGACATCGGCATGTCGACCGCACAACAACGGGCGGTATCGATTTACACGTGCCCCTCCGATCCGCGTGGGAACTTCATCTCCGATGGCGGGCATTACAAGCATATCGGCAACAAATTCGGCCTGACCTCGTATCTCGCCGTCGAAGGCAGTGGCTACCTGCGCGGCCCATCGAATACGAACTTAAACTTGGAATTCGGCGGGCCGAAAGATGGCATCCTCTACCGCAGTTCCGCAACGACGATGGTATCGATTACCGATGGCACGAGCAACACGGTGATGGTCGGCGAACGCCCGCCATCCCCAGAGAAAGATCAAGATTGGGGCTGGTGGGCGTGGTCCGCGTACGACAGTGCCCTGGCCGTCGTCGACTACCGCAACCTCATCGCACCGGAATGCCCGAAGCCATCGACGTACGGCCCCGGCGATTTCAAGAATCGCTGCCACACGCAACACTTCTGGAGTCCGCACCCCGGCGGCGCGAACTGGCTCTTCGGCGATGGCTCGGTCCGGTTCCTCAACTACTCCGCCGCCGCCATTCTGCCCGCACTCTCCACTCGCGCCGGCGGCGAAACGATCGATCACTCGCTGATTCCGTGACGAGATCGCCCGCCGCAGGAAGTGAACTCCGAAGATGCCTACGATTGTTGACTCCCACCGGGACAAGCCCGGTGGCTCGTATGGCTCAACGAGCCATCGGGCTTGTCCCGGTGGGAGTGTCCCTCGCTACTTCTTCACGGTCACGTAGATCGGTTCGCTGGCGTAGCCGATCTTCACGACGAAGTTGATGGCGACGTAGCCTTGCACGCAGATGGGGACGCGGTCGCAGGGGGCGGCATCGGGGGCGGCTTTGAGGGTGATGTGGCCGATGCTGCCGGTGCCGAGGAGCGTCTTGCTTTTGCCTTCGACCATCGTGACGCCGGGCGGCAGCGGGTTGCCGTACGATTGGCCGAGGTGCCGCAAAATCACATCGAGTGACACCGGCTTGTCGTAGTCCGCACGCCGCGTGATCGTTACGGGGATTTTCACTTCCTCGCCGGGTTTCAGCACGATTTCGGTGACGTCCACTTTCACGTTCAGCAAGTCCGATTGTTCGGTAATCGCCACGGCTTGCATCCCGACATCGAAGCGCCCGCGTCCGCCGCCGGGCATGTAAATTTCCTCGATGGGCGTAGCGGTGCGAACGAGCGCGTCGGCGGTGCCGACGACGCGAACGATGCTCGCGTCGCCTTTCGCGTCGGCAGATGCGGAGACGACGAGCAAGCCTTGCGTCATCGTTACGGGGATCGTCAGCGGGCTGACGGTCACGCCCTTCGGCAAGCCGTCGACGGTGACGGTCACGGGGCCGACGAAGCCGTTAGTTCTCGCGATGGTCACGTACCACGCGGTCCGGCTACCGGGACCGATCATCGCTTTCGATGGGTCGGCTTTGATCGTGAAATCGGGCTTTGCAAAGTCCGCTTCGAGGAAGTAGACGAACCCCGCGCCGCCCTTGTTATTCAGGTCGCGAATCCGCAACAGATACTCGCCGTCGGCGGGTGGCGTAAACAGTATCGCCGAGTCTTTCCCGTTCGCGTCGTCGTTGGAAATGAGGATTTTGCCATCGGGTGTCATCACGTCGATCGTCGAATCGAGCTGCGAGCGAAGCACCGTACCGAACCGCCGCGCGAAGACTTCGAACGCGATCACCTTCCCCTTCGTGGCCGTGAACGCGAAGAAATCGAGGTCGCGTTTGCTACCGATGCGGCCGTTGACGCCGCACGGCAACACGATTCGCGTCGCGTCTTTCGGCGTGTCGTTCGGTTCGATTTCCAGCATCGTTTTGAGTCGCGTCGCCACGATCGGCACGAGGTTCGTCGACGGTCCGTTCGCAGTCGGTTGAAACGTCGCGCCGTGGATCCCCGCGACCGTGGGGGCAGTGAATCGCCACTTCGATGTGGCCTTCGATCCCAGCACGACGGGTTCGATATCGACCGTCGCGCCGGCAGTGATGCCGAGCGGGAATGCGTGCGTCACGTACGGCCGATCTGTTATGCACATCGCATACGCCCAGCGCGGGTCGCCATCGTATTTTGCATCGCGAATCTGCAAGGTGTATTGGCCATCCTTCGGCACCGTGAAGCTGAGCACGGGGTCGGCGTAGTAGCCATCGTCGCTGGCGGTCACTTCGCGACCGGTGCTGTCGATCACGGAAATTAGCGGGTCGGCGTGCTTCTGCAAGTCGTGAATTTTATCCTGAATGCGCGCGGCATAGACTTCGCACGAAATCACCTGCCCGAGCTTTGCCGCGAAGGTGTACGAGTCGACATTCTCGGCCGCCTCGATTCGCCCGCAGACAACGCACGGCACCGGTATCGGTTGCGGTTTCCCGACCAGACTGGGTGCTTCGAGAACGACGGGATCGTCGACGACGAGCAGTTGGCCGAGCGAAGAAATCCCGAGCGTGCTGGCGATGCGGAACTCGCGCACACCGAGTGGCGCATTCGCTTCGACCTGGATTTTCAACACGACCGACTTCACGATCCCCTTCGGGTCTTTCGGCTTTGCAGGGAGAACCTCGACCGTCACGCCGGTGCCATCGATCAGCACCTTGTACGCGCCGGCGAAGTTCATCTGCCCCTCGACGGTCACTTCCGCCGTGGTGCCGCGCTGGACCGCCACGGGCATGGCGTGGGTAATCATCGGGAACGACGTTTGCGCAAACGCAGGCACGGCCACGACGAAGAGCAAACCGGCAAGAAGGGAGCGCATAACGATTACCCGAGTGAAAGGAGGCAGGCAGTGCGTACTATTTCACCCGAAACGCGCGCCGAGCGATACCACAAAACCGCGATCGGCAACCGATCCGGTGGGGACTTGCGTTTCGATCGTCAAAGCCGAACTGCACGAGCAGCAGAGCGGATAATTGGAAAAATTCGGAGCCGAGTCGGCACTGCAACGTCTTGCCACCGTGTTCCCCGATCTCGCAATCACATCGTGAGTGTATTTTCGCGCCAAAGCCCAGCGACGGCCGTCGCTGGGTTTTCTTGGGTCGGGGTTTTTCTTAGGATGAACGCAATACTCTTCATCGGAGATCGGCGTGACACCTGGAACGATGCTCGTTGTGACGTTTGCGACCCTGACCGTGGCGCTGTTCGCGCTATTCTGGGGCGGTAGCCGATTCTTGCAGGCGTACGTTTACAACGAACCGGCGAACAAACTCGCCATTCGTGGGTTGATCGCGGGGTTGCTCGTCGGTGGGTTTCTCACGTTTTGGGTGTTCATCAACACGCGGGCGGAGTCGAAGGATCGCTACGGCACCTTCTTCGAGTTCAACCCGACCAGTTCGCACCCGTTCGATTCGTTCGAGGCGATCCGGCGCGGCGGCACCAAAGACGACAAAGGCCAGTATCGCGAAACGACGGCCGCATTCAAAAAACAGGGCGATCGCTATCTGGACACCAAAGACACGACGAAATCGTTCAACATGACGACGGCAGATTACGTCGTCGTGGCGGTGGCGGTGAAGGACGGCGAGAAAGCGGTGCGCTACGATGCCGACCTCGACGCGAGCGGGAAGTACAAGAGCGGCTCGAACCGGCTGTTCAAGGAAGTCGGCGGACGGCGGTACATCGAATTCGGCCAGTCGAACAACCCGAGTGCAGTGTTCGCGCCGAGTCGCGGGGCACTTTGGGCGGCGCTCGGTCTGAACCTGCTGCACTACGCCGTCTGGACACTCGTATTGTGGGCGGTGTTGCGGTTCACACCGGGACACGCCTTCGGGCTTGCCGTGGCACTCGGGTTACCGACGATGTTGCTGCTCATGCCATTGTTATTCGACAAGAACAAAATGCCCGATTCGTTCGGCAAGCCAGTGGCCGCGCAGGCGAAGTGATTGGTTACACTTCGTTCAGCACAACCCGCAATTCGCGTAGGAAGTGTTCGACGTCTCGTGCGGTGTTGTAGCCGTGGATGGCGATGCGGACGCGACCGGCACTCGCCATCACGTGGATATTTTTCGCGTGCAGTTGCTTCTGAATCGCATCGGCGGCGGGGTGACGAAACGCCACGATGCCCGCGATTCGTTCGGGTTCGATGGGTGTCAGTAGCTCGATTGGCAGCGCTTTCAGTTCGTTCAAACAGTGCATCACCAGTGGGCGGGCGTGGCGGTCGATCGCTTCGACGCCGACGCGACGGATGTACTCCAACCCCGCGCGGATTGCGTACACCGCTGGGTAGTTCGGCATCCCCACGCTGAAACTGCTCGCGCCCGGCTTACTGATCGCGCGCTCGAAGCGGTTCGCGCCGAAGGCATCTTCGAGGTGGTACCAACCGCCCGCGGGTACGGTCCACTGTGCGGCACGCGCCGACGGCACGCCGACGAGGCCGCCCCCGTGCGATGCGAGAATCCACTTGTGCGTACTACTGACGACTAAGTCCACATCGGTGAGGTTTAGCGGGATTCGCCCGAGTGCCTGCGTCACATCGACCGCAATCAGCGCCGGTGAGTATTTGCGAATGGCGGCGATCACTTCGGGCAGTTCGATCGTGAACCCGTTGTAAAAACTCACCAACGAGACGGTCACGAGTCGCGTCTTCGGCCCGAGCAGCGGAATCAGATCGTCGGTGCGCAAACCACCCTGGCGGTTCCGCCACAGCTTCACGCGCGCCGCGCAACTCGGTTGCAACCACGGCGACACGCCTGCGGGGAAATCCAGATCGTTGATGACGACCTCATCGCCCGCTTGCAGATGGAGCGCCATCGCTGCGAGGTTGTAGGCTTCGGACGAACACGAACAGATGCCGATCTCCGCCGCCGTCAGCCCGTAGAAATGAGCGACGAGTTCTCTGGTCGCGTCCCATTCGGCGGCGTGCGGGATGCGACCATCCATGCCGTGTTGTTTGTCGCGGAAGTACGCCAATAGCGACTCGCGCACCGACAGGGGCGGAATGCCTTCCGCCGCCGAGTTGAGGTACGTGATGCCTTCGAGCGAAGGGAAATCGCGGCGTCGGGTTTCATCCGTGAACATGGGTCACCGTGCGGCTAAGGTTTCTTCGCGGGCAGAACCGTAATCGTAATCGGCCGCGAGGGAATCGTCACCAGCGAGTTCGCTTTCGCCGCTTTTGCGTCTTTCTGGTACGGCACCTGCGACTGACCAAGGACTGACATCATGTAGTCACCCGCACGGGCACCGGCTTGAATGTCGAACGCGACGACCACTTCCGATTTCCCTTCGGCGATGCTGACATTCACCATCTTGATCGGGCCGGGCAATGCGTGTGACAGTAGGTTGACACGACTTTTGAAGTCCGGCCATTTTCGGTCGAGTTGCACTTTCACTTCGACCGTCTTCCCGGCTTCGACTTCGATGCGTTCCTTCGCGAACTGGAGCGAGTATGGGGTCGTCTCCGCGATGGTTGCGATGGCGAGTTCGCGCATCGGGCGGCTCGAAGCAAAATCTTGCATACCGCTCACCCGCGTGTAGAGTCGCACTTCCCGCGTCAAGGCGGTGTCGCCGCGCGAACCCTTGGCAATCAGCGTAATCCGGCCTGCGAACTCGGGGGCGTCCGCGTCGGCCCAGAACGCGATTGCGCCCTGGTTCGTGCCGTGGATCGTCGTCGGCACCGCGTGTACACCCTTGGGCAAACCCTCGGCAACGATCGTGATCGGCGCGCTGTAACCGTCGGTTTGATGGACGATGAGATCGCAGTAACTCGCCCCGCCGCGGCGCAGTGTCAGCCCGCCGGGGCCGGGGTTTTGATGGTAAATCGCCGCCACGAAAAAGTCTGGCCTCGGCGCGCGAACCGCTAGTACGTACTGATAGCGCGCCCCACCGCGACGGTAACGATCTTGCACCAGAACGCGGTACTTTTTACCTTTGTTCAAACTAGCCGTGCCGACCGGGTCGCGCAGGTGCCCATCGAACGCGAGCATCTTCGCGGTTTTGGTCCGACGTGCCGTTGACGACGCAGTTGAGCGGAACGAGTTGCGCCGTTGCCGCTTCGTCGTTCGGTTCCTTCTCGGCGAGTTCTTGCAGCCAGCGCGACACGGCAAACAGCTTCGGATTCGTGATGCCGAACTTACCGACAAACCACAAATCGTAGGTGCCCGCTTCGACCGTTGTAGCCACGCTGACGGCGAACGTGCGTTCCTTGACGAACTTCGCGGTGATACCCGGCGAGTCGCAGATCATCGTTTTGGCGTCGTCGATGTCCGCACCGAGAATCGTGACTTCAACCGTCGAACCCGCTGCTGCGCCGAGTGGCGCGATGCGGTCGAGCCGAGCCGAGGCGACGGGAGATCGGCACGGGCGCAGACCGCCGCGAGTGCCAAGCAGAACAAAGCCCACCCGTGGCAGCGGATGGGCCGGATTGCGGAGCGTATCATGAGGCGGTTTATCCGATGAGTTCGGGGATCGGGTCGCCTTCGCTGAGGATCGGCATCGGTCGTTGGGCGTGGTCGTAGAACGAGTGATGGTGGTCGATGCCGAGTACGTGGTACATGGTCGAAAGCACGCAACCGGGCGTGTAGGGCTTCGTGGTCGGGTACTCGGCGAGCGCGTTCGTCGAGCCGATCGCTTGGCCCATTTTCAGCCCGCCACCCGCGTACAGAATCGACATCGCACCCGGCCAGTGATCGCGGCCCGCCCCGCCGTTGATCTTCGACAGTAATAATCGTGGTGCCGATAACATCGTCAAAAACAACTGCCATGCGTGCGAGCAATCTGAGGCACCGTTCGGCGTCTCGATACTTGAGTATAGAAGCATGATCTGTTTCGAGTAAGATCATTCGTCACCCTCGCGAGCTGCTTTTCGATCGGCTTCGCGAATGGCCTCGCCCTCGGCATCGATTTGTTTCATTAACTCGTTACCAGTTTACCAGTAAACATTCCGACACAGAGTCGCCAATCTTTCTTGGGCGTCGTACCTTCGGCGAGCTTTCGCTCGAGTTCTTCGACGCGTTTCGCAAGTAAT
>JAYVQG010000025.1:0-11926 GCA_043757025.1 Limnoglobus sp. | reverse complement strand
AGCGCCTGCCGCTCGGCCTCGAAGCGCGCCAGCACCGCCTTGGAGTCCATCCCCGCTTTGATGACCTTCACCGCGACGGCGCGCTTCACCGGCTCCGTCTGCATCGCCAGGTACACGCTGCCCATGCCGCCTTCGCCGATCGCTTCGATCAGCTTGTACTTACCAGCGAGAATCGTTCCGATTCGTTCTTCACCGCGTGGCTGTTCAAAGCTCGAAGTAATGGATTCGCTGGAAAACGTGGCCGTTCTGCCGACCTCCGCTGCCCGGTCGTGGGCCGCGAGCAGCGCATTCACTCGGGCCAAGAGTTCGATATCGGCTCCACAACGCTCGTTCAATCGGGCATCGCGGGCGGCCAGATCGTCGATCGCGGCGAGTTCTAGGAACAGCGATTTCACAACGACAGGGTCGGCAGGCATGGCAAGTCCTCGGGGGTTCAGCCTTCAATGCGACATGTGCAGCGAATCCGTCTCACAGATTTTCACCCAGAGCCTCTTGCAGCCAAGCACGGGCATAAGTCCAGTTGCGGTAAGCAGTCGCCCGAGACACACCGAGAGTGGTCGCTGCGTCGTCTATCGACAGCCCGGCGAACAGGTGCAGTTTGGCCACATCCGCCGCCACAGAATCTTCGCTGGCAAGTCGGTGAAGGGCTTCATCTAGCGATAGCATCAAGTCCGGATCGGTGTCGGTTCGGCTGGGGATGTCGGTCAGTTCGATTCGTCGTCGATCGCCGCCCCGCTTCTGGCGTGACGTACCCCGACAGTGATCGACCAACACCCGCCGCATCGCCTCCGCCGCTGCCGCAAAGAAGTGCCCGCGCCCGTCGAACTTTTGATCGCCGATCAGTCGGAGATACGCTTCGTGAACCAGTGCAGTCGGTTGCAATAAATGGTCCGGCGATTCCTGTTGCATCCGCACTGCCGCCAGCTTTCGTAACTCGTCGTACACGAGCGGCAACAGTTGAGCCGCCGCATGGCGGTCACCCTGCTGCAATTGGTCCAACAGTCGCGTCACTTCATTCATGTGCTGCACCTGGCTGACACGAATTTTGAGTTTTTGCTTTCGCTAAAACGCGCACGTCGCCTTCGCGCGTCGTGAGGCCAATGCGGTCGAGGTACTCGCAAAGCGGGATCGCGTATTTTCGCGTCGTGCCGAGTAGGTCGCGGATTTCTGCGACCGTGGCACCGGGGTCACAGACCCCAGCTACAAGACCGGGGCCGGGGGTGAGTCGCTCGGTGACTTTGCGTTGTATTTGCGCATCGACCTCGGCATCGAGGAAGATCTCGTCGTTGACTCGAACGATGTGCCCTTCGGCAATCGCGACTTCGTAGATGTCTTTCAACGAAGCGGCATTACCCGCCGCCAGATTGACGAAGCTCGCCGGTTCGGGTGGTGCTAGGCCGGCTTTCTTGTGCTCTTCGACGATGCGATCTTTCAGTTTGCGCTGGTTCGCACTCAGCTTCGGCTTGAAGTCGCTGCGTGCGATTCGTCGTGCGTCGCCGACGAGTTGCTTCGTTTTAATCAGGCGATCGACGATCACTTGCAGCATCGGTTCGTTGCCGATGTAATCGAGTCGTGCGAGCGTTTTCTGGCGGTCGTGGTTCGTCATCAGCGGCGTTTGTTCGTGCAACGCGGCGAGGCATTGCATGATGCGCTCGCCGAGTTCCACGACGCGATCCGTGTGAACGTAGACTTTCCGTGCGGGCGGCAACACGAGTTCGACGATGTCGCCCTTTGCCATCATTTGCTGAATCGCGGTATCGACGGCATCGGTTTTCCAACCGGCATCGCGAACGAGATCGTTCGGCGCGAAGCCACGAAAGCCGGAAAACCAGGCCGAAGCGACGGCGCGCGTGTCGAGGTCGTCCGAACCGAGGCGTTCGATCCACTCCATTGATTCCAGATGTCGCCGGCGCAACTTCGTCGCGTTCGGCTGCACGATCCGGCCACCGCCGAGCGTATTTTCCGCCGACGAATCTCGCACGACGAACGGCTGCCCCCATACGGCCGTGACGGGCGATTCGAGGAAGAGTTGGGCCATCGCACTCGAACCCGGTTCGACGCGATCGCAATCGAGCAGGGACACCGTCGCCATCACTTCCGCCGTGCCGATGTGTAAGCGAACGGGGAGCCGATGCTTGATCGCCCGCCGTTGGCCGGACAGTGCCCGCAACTGCACGGTGAGGACTTTGCTCGGTTCGAGATAGCCGTTCGCGGCGATTTCCTGCCCGCGCGACACCATTTCGTGCGGCACGCCGGGCAGGTTAATCGCCGCGCGTTGACCGCGATGCACGGTCGTCACCGCCGCGCCGTGATGGTTCAGCGAACGTACACGCACCGGTTCGAGGGTGCCATCGGTTTTGTGCCACGTCAGTTCGTCGCCGACCGACAATTGGCCCGAAATGACGGTGCCTGTAACGATCGTGCCATGCCCTTGCAAGATAAACGAACGATCGATCGCCATGCGGAACCACTCCGCTTCACTTCGCTGGATGATCTTCTGGCAAATCGCTTCGAGCGTCACCTTCAGTTCCGCGATCCCCTGCCCCGTCGTCGCCGACGTGGAAATGATCGGCGCACCTTCGAGGAACGTGCCTTTTACCAGGTCTTCGATTTCCAATTCGACGACTTCGCGGGTAATGTCGTCGACGAGATCGGCCTTCGTGAGCACGACGACGCCGTGCTGAATGTCGAGCAGTTGCAAGATTTCGAGGTGTTCGCGAGTTTGCGGCATAATCGAATCGTCGGCGGCGACGATGAACGCGACGAGGTCGATGCCGGTTGCCCCCGCGAGCATGTTTTTCACGAACCGCTCGTGGCCGGGAACGTCGACGATGCCGAGATGAAACTCGCCGAGCGGCAGGCTGGCGAAACCGATGTCGATGGTGATGCCGCGGGCTTTCTCTTCGGGTAAACGGTCGCAATCGATCCCCGTGAGCGCCTTCACGAGCGATGTCTTCCCATGATCGATGTGGCCAGCGGTGCCGAGAATCAAGTCGCGGGGCATGATAGTTTCCAAGAGTGAGGCAACCGTCATTGTACCGACGAACCGAAAACGTCTTGCAATCCGCTAAGATGTTCGGAACTATCACCGAACGAGGAGATTTTATGGCGAAGATCATCGTGGTTTATCACAGCGGGTACGGCCACACGGCACAGGTCGCGAAAGCGGTTGTGCGTGGCGCGGAAAAAATTTCGGGCGCGACGGTTCACCTCATTTCCGTCGAGGATGTGAAGGGCGACTTCAAGGATTTCGCCGATGCCGACGCGATCATTTTCGGTTGCCCCACATACATGGGTGGGCCGAGTGCGCCGTTCAAGGCGTTCATCGATTCCGCTTCCCGGATATGGTTCGCCCAAGGCTGGAAAGACAAGATCGCAGCCGGGTTCACCAACTCCGGCGGCCTCAGCGGCGACAAGCTGAACACGCTCAATTCACTTTACGTTAATGCCATGCAGCACGGCATGATCTGGGTAGGCAACGCGCAGATGGTCGGCGGCACCACGACGAACGACATCAACCGCCTGAGTAGTTTCACGGGGGTGATGACGCAATCCGACCAGGGGCCAGCCGATCAGTTCCCACCCGCCGGAGACTTGCAAACCGCCGAGAACTTCGGGCAGCGCGTTGCGGAAATCACGAATCAATTCCTGAAGGGCCGCGCGTCGTTGTAATTCGCAATCACCTCGTGTGTTCATCCACTGGGAAACATTCCGGAGCGGACCGTGAAGGGCGATCGTTCGCACGAACTCGACGCCTGGATACTCGCAACCGCACCACGCGCGACGGCCTACGCGCGGTCGCTGTTGCGCAACCCGAACGAGGCCGAGGACATCGTCCAGGATTGTTACTGTCGATTGCTCGCCAAGGCCGATGTCTACGACCTGCCGCACGATGGAATGAAATTGCTACTGCGAGCGATCACGAATGCCAGCATCAACCTCAAAACGCGGCGAAAGCCGTTCTTCCGGCTGGTACGAACCGATGCGGATGGCAGCGAACAGACCGACGATCCGTTGGACAAAACCGCATCGCCACCCGATGAACGCGCGATGTTCGACGAACTCTCGGAAGCCGTGGAATCGGCGTTGCGAACACTGCCGACACCCCAGCGTGCCGCTGTGCAACTGAAGTCACTCGGGCACTCGCAGCAAGAAATTGCCGAGATCATGGGCATTACCACAACGAACGTCGGCGTGCTCATTCACCGTGCCCGGCAATCACTGGCGGTACTGCTGAACCTTTAACACTTATACTTCGGGCGGGGTGATTCGATACGTTTTTGTTAGCCCGACGCCCAAACGAGGGGAACCCGCGAGAAGGTACGACATCGCAGAAACGAAAGGAATCCCTCGCTAGCGCGTCGGGCTAACAAGAATGGTTTGTTAGACCGGTGAAGCAGGAAAGAACAAGACATTAACCGCAGGGCCGCAAAGTACGCGGAGAAGAAAAATCATGTGAATTTTGACTCCGCGCTCTCTGCGAACTCTGCGGTTAAAAATTCTGTGTAGAAACGCGCAACCAACGGGAGGCGATCCGATGACCGATGCGAACGACCACCCGCTCGATGCGATTCTTCGCAGTCACCTCGATCGTGCGGCTGGCACCGTCGATGCGGGGAAGATGTTACGGCAAATTCGCGATTCGGAAAAGGCGATCCCGCGTCGCGATTGGCTGAAATGGGCGGGCGTCGGCGTCGGTACTGCCGTCGCGGCCAGTGTCGGCGGGTTTGTTTTCTTCGGGAATTCGCCGACGCCGTTGGCCGCCGCCGAACAAATTGTTAGCGAAGCCAAGACCGCACACACGGTACCGACAGATCGCTGTTACGAAGTGGCCACCGAGTGGGAACCGCTGCTGTTTCGACGGCTGCAACTGCCTGCGATTTCGCGGAAGCACAAGCTCTGGACGCGCGGCGATCAATTCTGGATCGAAACCAACGGCGACGTGGCCAAGTGGGCGATGGGGCAAGAAACGAGTGGCAAAATCTGGTTCGCAATCTCGCGTAAACGCGGCCTCGTTTACGAACCGAGCGAAGCGGGCGAGCCACTGGCACGGTTTTGCGACCTCGTGAGCATGCGAGTAGTTAGCACGCTGTCCGAACTCCTGGAGCAGTTCACGCTGTATCGCAAAGATACCGGCAAACCCGGCGAAGCGATTCGCATCGAAGCCGACCTGCGGCCGTCGTTCCTGAATCGCAACCCGCGGTTTCGCTATGTGAAACTCGAACTCGACCCCGTCACGAAGATCGTTCAGCGTGCGGAATTTCAACGGCAACTCAACGGCGAAACCGCAGGAACGCTGTCGTTCACACTGCTCGAAACCACCAGCCAGCCCGACGAAATGTACACGCTGCTCGGTCACCTCGATGCCGATCATGAAGTGTTCGACCGCAAAGATCCCGCCCGGCAAGATCGCCGAACCAAGTTCCGCGACGAGTTTTTGAAACGGGTGCAAATGAGAATGAAATGATTCTGCCGGAACTATTCGGCATCCGGTGCGTTATACTATCAGTAATAAAAACATTCTCCACTGGTGCATCATGAAAATCCGACTCTTCTCGATACTGACACTTTTGACGATGCTGGTACTCTCGCAAACGCTTTATTCGGCAGACGAGCCAAGTGTATCGAAGACTCCTCTCGGCAACACCGCCGGTGCCGTGGTCAAGGTCGGCACCGATCAAATCACGATCAATGTAACCACTCTGGTGCCGAGTACAGGTAACAAACGCGGTGGACGGAAGAGTTCGGCCAAGCCTACGACAAAGCTTGTCGAAACGTCGTACACGATGTCTGCGAAAGTGATCGTGAAAACCGTCGGCGGGAAAGTGATGGAGCTAACCGACGTTCACGAAGGCGAAACCGTTCGCCTGCACATCGCGAAAATCACCGAGCGCAAAATCGGAGAGAAATCCGAATCACACATGGAAGTCACACAAATCGACATTCCAAACCCGCCAGTCGTGAAGAAGTAAATTCATGCGGTTTTGTGTTGATATCGACCTGTAGGGTACGACAATTCCGCCCGTTTTGGCAACGCTGTGACGGATTATTTCGCTTGTGATTTGAGGTTTTGCTCACAGATTTTGTCGTAGAGAGCGAGTCCGCCCCCACTATCCCTATTCGTGTGATTCGTGATTTTCGTGGTTCTCTTCTTTTCTTCCGACCGATCGAAACGATAAAAGACCAGAATTCACCACGAAACAGACGAATGACACGAAAATAAAAACGGAAAAGTGAAATCCGTCACGGCGTTGCCGTTTGGGGCGGTGACCATCTTGGCCACTCGCCGCCCATCTCACCACTCGGCAACGACCACTAAGTATTTTCCTCTCTGGCTCCAATTCGTCTCACGCCCGAGTAAATAGAGATGCTGACCATCGCACTCGACATGGAAAACTAACGGTTGGCCGACGAATGGCTAGACTGAAGCCATAGGCGTCGCTGTCGACTTTTGAAGACCACATAAACGCCGGCAAATGCGATTGCGATAAAAGCGACTGCTTTTCGCATTGCGGTTTCCTTCCTGTAGACGATACCACCCGCCGGGCTTGTCCCGGCGGGTGACTACCACCTGACACTACGAGCCGCCGGGCTTTACTAATACGTGGCGCGACCGCCGCTGATGTCGAAGCAGAAGCCCGTTGTGAAGCTGCATTCGCTGCTACATAGGAAGTGGGCGAGGGCCGCAACTTCGTCCGGTTTGCCGGTGCGGCCGAGCGGGATCTTCGACAGCATCATGTTGATCTGCTCAGCGCTCAGTTGATCGAGAATCGGCGTCTGAATCACGGCGGGCGAGACGCTGTTGACGCAGATGTCGCCCTTGCCGACGAGTTCCTTCGAGAGCGACTTCGTGAGCGCGATGACGGCGGCTTTACTGGCGGAGTACGGCCCCATCTTCGGGTTGCCTTCCTTACCGGCGATGCTGGCGATGTTCACGATGCGGCCGTACTTCTTCTCGATCATCCCCGGCAGCACGGCTTTGCAGCACAGCACGAGGCCCGTCACGTTGATGTTCATGACGTATTCCCAGTCTTCGCGAACACTTTCCCAAATCGCGACATCGCGGCCCTTGCGGCTGGCGACGCCGGCGTTGTTCACGAGCACATCGACCGTCCCGGCGGCCTTCACGACTTCGCCGAAGACGCGCTCGAGGTCGGCTTCCTTCGTGAGGTCGCCGATCATCGGCACGCCGCCGATGTCTTTGGCGACGCGGTTGGCGTTGTCGGCAGACATGTCGAACACGCCGACTTTCGCACCGGCGGCCGCCAGACGACGACAGATCGCCTCGCCGATGCCTTGCCCGCCCCCCGTAACTACTGCCACTTTGCCATCGAGCCGGAAGTGATTCGTCGCCGTCATCGGAAGTCCTCTTCGGTGTAATCGTCCCGTCGGTGGCGAATGAAATCCGTCCGGTACGGGTCGTGCATTGGGTTACGATAATCGGAGTGACCGCTACCGGCAAACTTCTATCTGCGAACGCTTCACGTCTTTTCGGTGTCCAAAACGCCTTCGCACAATATCCTGAAAGCGACAAATCCTTCACGGCTCGGACGGCAGATCATGAAATCGAATCGCAGCATCGATGGCGAACACACCCTCGCGGTGTTCATCGATTTTGAAAATCTCGCACTCGGCTTTAACGGTCGCCGCGACAAGTTCGAGATCGGCAAAGTGCTCGAACGTCTCGTCGAAAAGGGCAAAATCGTCGTAAAGAAGGCCTATTCGGACTGGTCCCGGTTCGGGCAGTACACGGGGCCGCTCCACGAAGCCGCGATCGAACTGATCGAGATTCCCAAACGCAGCCAGACGGGGAAGAACTCGGCGGACATTCGCCTCGTCGTCGATGCCATCGACCTCGCGTACTCCAAAGACCACATCAATACCTTCGTTATCGTTTCGGGAGACAGCGATTTTTCGCCGCTGGTTTCCAAATTGAAGGAACTCGGCAAGCACGTCATCGGCCTCGGCCTGACGGGGGCAACGTCGGAATTGCTCCGCGATAACTGCGACGAATTCATCTATTACGAAGACCTCGGCCGCGCCGCTGCCGCGACGCCGACAGTCAACGAGGAAATTCCCGAACAGAAGCGCAAAGTCTTCACACTGTTGCTCGACTCGCTGTTGGCATTGCGGCGCGAGAACAAGGAAGTCATCTACTCGTCGATGGTCAAGGACACGATGAAGCGCAAGAAGCCATCGTTCAACGAAGGCTATCACGGTTACAACACGTTCAGCGAACTACTCGAAGACGCACAACGGCACGGCATCGTCGAGATCGAGAAGCACAAGAGTAGCGGCACCTACGTCGTCGTTCGCTTTGGCACCGAGCCGGAAAATCCCGTGACTCGCAAAGCGGCGATCGAGACCCTGCCACCACCGCCCGTCGATAATCGCAATCGCGGTGGCCGCACTCCGACGCTACGCCCGCAAACGAGTCGGCGCACCGACCCACCCGTAAACGGCGGCGTGGTACGCCCACCGGTGAAACCACCCGCGATCGTGCCGCAGCCGGAGATCGCAACCGGGAACGATCGCCCGTTGAACAACGACCGCCCGCCGCTGAATCGCCCGTTGAATACGGAGCGCCCGCCGAACGTCGACCGCCCGCTGAATCTCGATGCGCCACTCGGGAACGACCGGGCGTTGGGGCGTGCGTTGATGGACGATCTCCACGACGATGACGGCATCGACGATGTGCCATCGTATCGCCCGCGGAAAGCGGCACCGGCCGCCGTGAAAGCTCCCGCACCGACCGAAGCTCCGCCCGCGAACAAGCCCGCCGAACCCCGCCGCCGCGCACCGGCGGCCGCGCGACCCGCCGCAGCCGAGGCCCCGCCAGTGCAACCGAAACCCGCCGCCGCACCCGCCCGCCGACCCGCTGCGGAACCCGCACCCGCGCACCCGGTGGCCGCGCCCACTCGCAAACGTGCGCCGGCCGCAGTCGTGCCGCCGAAACCGACGCCACCGCCCGCCGATCTCGACTTGGATAGTGGCTTCGGCGCGGGATTAGGTTTGTAATCTGTCGTCGAATTTTATCACTCGTACACGTTTGAGGGTTGACCGTGCCCCTGCTGTTTGCCGTCACGCTATTCATCAGTGCCTCGCTGCTGTTCATGATTCAACCGATGGTGGGCCGGATGATCTTGCCGCTACTCGGCGGCAGTCCCGGTGCGTGGAACACGTGCATGGTGTTCTTCCAGGCGGTGCTATTACTCGGGTATCTTTACGCACACAAACTCACTGCCGTCATGAGCCCGCGCCGGCAGGTGATGCTGCATACTGGCGTGCTGTTCGCCGCTCTACTCGTCCTCGGTGGCGCGGCGATGCTCAGCTACAATCACTCGCCGATCCCCATCGTGAAATCGCTCGCACCGCAAAGTACCTCGTTCCCGATGTTCGGCACGCTCGCACTGTTGGCGGTGGCGATCGGCGTGCCGTTCTTTGCGGTGTCTACGAGCGCGCCACTGCTCCAACGTTGGTTCGCGTATACGGGGCACCCCGCATCGAAAGACCCGTATTTCCTCTATGCCGCAAGTAACGCCGGGAGTTTGATCTCGCTGCTCGGCTACCCGCTCGTCACCGAACCGAGCCTGCGTTTGGTCGAACAAGCATGGTTGTTCGCGGGTGGCTTCCTGTTACTTCTGGTGATGTTCTTCGTCTGCGGTGCGGCGGTCAAACGGCCGAACCTCTACGAGAAAGCGACCGGCAAACCGGATTCGCAAACACCGCCCGTCAAGGAACCCGAACCGACGCTGGGGCGCAAACTCAAATGGCTCGCGCTTTCGTTCGTCCCATCGAGCCTAATGCTCGGCGTGACGTTCCACATGACGACGGACATCGCCTCGATCCCGCTGTTGTGGGTCGTGCCGCTCGCGCTGTACTTACTGACGTTCATCATCGCATTCGCCAATACGCCGATCTGGTCTCGCACGGTGCTGGCGAACATCAGCCCCGTCAACACGCTGTTGCTCGTGTTCGTTCTCGTCTCGCAAACTGCAATCGACAACACATTCCTCTCGCTCGGTTTGCACCTGACGGCGTACTTCCTGACGGCGCTACTTTGCCATTCGGAACTCGCACGCGATCGCCCCTCGGCGGCATACCTGACGACGTTCTACTTGTGGATTTCCATCGGCGGCATGATCGGCGGAATCTTCAACGCGCTGATCGCACCGATCGCATTTCCGCTCGCGTGGGAGTATCCAATCTCGATCGCGATTGGCTGTATGTTGATTCCGAAGCTCGCCGACGAGAAATCGCAACTCACCGGCGAAGCGGCGAAGATGTACGAAGGCAAACAACGTCTGTTCGATATTTTCGTGCCGATCGCGATGCTCGCCGGTGTGGCCGCGCTGACCGCGTTCTGGGGCTTTGAAACGTTTAACGATCTGTGTACGTGGACCTCAATTCAATCGACTTCGTTTCTCGCATTTTGCGGCTTGAACATCATGTTGATGCCGCGAAATGTCATGATTCTCATCTCGTATGCGCTCCCCGCGATGGTCTGTTTCCTGTTCATCGACCGTCCCGTTCGCTTTGGGTTGTGCGTGGCGGCACTGTTGTTCGTGGGGTACTTTCGGCAACACGACAAATCCGTGGTTCGGACCGAACGCAGTTTCTTCGGCATCCTGAAAGTCGAAGAAAACAAATACTTCCGCAAACTCGTTCACGGCACGACGCTGCACGGCACGCAAGCGATCGACCCGTGGCCGTATGTCGACGAACTGAAGGAACCGCTATCGGCGGCCATCGGCCCAGCAGGCGTGTACGGGTACGATCTTCGCCAGAAACCGCTGACCTATTACCACGAAACCGGGCCGGTCGGCCACGTGTTCCGCGTACTTCGCGAAACCGACCCGACCGCCCATTTCGCGATGGTCGGCCTCGGCACTGGTTCCGTATCTTGCTACGCGCGGCCCGGCCAGAAACTGACGTACTACGAGATCGACCCGAAGGTGAAGGCCCTCGTCGCCGACACGAACAAGTATTTCACGTACGTGACCGATGCCCGCGATCGCGGTGCCGATGTCGAGATTGTCCTCGGCGATGCCCGCATCAAGCTCGAAGAACATACCGACCGCAAGTACAAACTGCTGTTGCTCGACGCTTTCAGTTCGGATGCGATTCCGATTCACTTGCTGACGAAAGAAGCAGTCGAGTTGTACCTCGATCGCCTCACCGACGATGGCATTCTGGCGGTGCATATTTCGAACAAATTCGTGAACCTCGAACCGGTCGTCGGTCGTATCGCGGAGAAACTCGGGCTGACGGGCTTGCTGATGAACGATAGTTGGGTCGACGAAACGCACAACCACCCGCCGGGGAAAACGCAATCGTCGTGGGTAGTGCTGGCAAAGAATCCCGCACGGCTCGAAGCGTTCAAACGACCCGAATTCGGCATCGTGTATACGCACAAGTTCACCCCGGAACTGATCTCCGAGCCGAGAGTGTGGCAGCCACTGAAGCCGCACGAAAGCGTCAAACTCTGGACCGACGATTATTCCGACGTCCTCAGCGTGATGATGATTAAAGAGATTCAGCGCGTACGCCACGCGCTCGGCCTGCCAACGATGGCATCGCTGCGGGAATAGTCATGGCGAACCCGATTTTGATCGTCGGTGCCAGCGGGCGGGCCGCCGCCGCATCGGCGATCCGGGCGGGGTTTGAACCTCATGTTATCGATTTGTTTGCAGATGCGGACACGTTGCGATTGTGTCCGACAATCGTGTGTCCATCAGCAGATTATCCGCACGGGTTGATCGCACTCGCGAACGCCGCCCCGCCGATGCCGTGGATGTACACCGGCGGTTTGGAGAATCACCCGGAAGTCGTGATGGCGATCTCCGAATATCGCAAACTCGTCGGCAATAATGCAAACGTGCTGCGTGAAGTCCGCGACGTCACCCGCTTCGCCCGAACGGTTCGC
>JAYVQG010000024.1:0-3051 GCA_043757025.1 Limnoglobus sp. | reverse complement strand
GCGAGAGGGCTACTTTGGAAAGCACAACCCGCAAGAATCACTCCGCATCGCCGTAGGCTGTCGCGATCCTCTCGCGGAGCGAGAGGGCTACTTCAATTCATCCCAAACGATTTTGCACCCCGGCAGTGCTTCGGCGAGCGCTTGGACGCCGGTGGCCGTGATGGCGGTCTTCAGGAACTGAATTTCCGACAGCCCACTCAGGCCGTGGAGTTGCTTCAAGCCTTCGTCGGAGATTTTCGTCCGATTGAGTCGGAGTAACTTGAGCGTTTTCGCTCCGGCCAATCGTTTCAAGCTCGCGTCGGTGATCTGTGTGCCTTCGAGGTAAAGTTTTTCCAACTTGGGCAGTTCGACCAAAAACTCTAACCCGGCATCGGAGATGTCGGTATCGTTGAGAACGATCGTGTCGAGCCGGTTTAACCCTTGAAATCGTTCCATATCGCGGTCTTTCAAGTCTTTACCCACGAGTCGGAAGTTATTGAGTTTGAATTCGCCTTCCGGCAAGGCGGGGCGATTGGTGACGCTGACGTGGTGGTAGCCGCTGCGATTGGTGTAGCCGAAATCCGCCCCGCGAGCGAACAGCCATTCCGCTGCTTGGCGGTCGCGATCGACCCTCGTTACCACGCTATCGACGGACACCCTGGCCAATCGCAGGCCGATGCCTTGCAATTGGATATCGGCCGGACTGTAGTCGCGAGAACTGGCGCGGCAGTGGCGGGCATCGTTGTACCACCCGCCGCCTCGATGAATTTTATGTGGGACATCCTCCTCGATCCGACCGGCATCGTCGCACCACTCCCACACGTTGCCGTGCATGTCGTGCAAGCCGAGCCGGTTGGGCGGGTACGAACCCACGACCGATGTCCGCTTCAGCGTCCCGTCCCCGTTGTAGTTCGCTTGTTTGATGGTGATCCCGTTGCCGGGATAGGTGAAACAATAGTCGAATCCGCTGGCATCCCGATCGACCGGCCCACCGCGACACGCATATTCCCATTCGGCATCCGTTGGCAGACGGTATGTGAACCCCGGTTCCGCTACCATCTCGTTCCACTTCGCGACGAACGCCTGGCAGTCGTCCCACGACACCGAATCGACGGGCAAACGAAGCCCCTTTAACGGGTCGTTGCCCACTGAGGCCAAAGTGAAGTGGCTCGGGTTTTTGCCCATCACGTCCTGCCATTCGCCCTGCGTCACTTCGTACTTGCCGAGGTGGAAGTCGGACGCGATTTCGACCTGCACATTCCCGCGGGCACCGGCCATCCCACCGAGCCACGACGTACCCTTCGGCACGCGAACGAACTCCATACCCAACTTGTTCTTGAACGTGGCGGGAAGGTTCGGACCCAACTTCGGCGGCGGAACGATCACTTCCGGAACCGTCGTCACCGTTTTGCCGTCGACATCGATCTTCGAATCTTTGGGTACGTTCACCTCGGTAACGCTACCATCCTTGTTCGTGATTTTGATGACGATGAAGCCCGCGAGGACGATCGCGATCAGCGCGAATAACAGCGAGCCGACGAGAATTGCGGGGGACTTGCGAGGCGGCGATAGGTTATCGACGAGTCGGGGTTGCGAGGATTCGGAGTCGATTGACGTGTCGTTGTCCGCCAACGGGCTGTTTTGTTGCGCGCTCACAGACATCGGCGACGCCTTGGTCGGCTCGATGATCTCGTCGAATTCTTTCACCACAGCCTGCGCATCGGCGGGCCGGTCGGCGGCGTTCTTGGCCAACAATCGGTGAATCAGGTCCGCGAGCGGTTCGGGCACTTCGGGGTTCAATTCCCGAATCGGCGTCGGATCTTCGATGGCGATGGCAACCAGGATGCTCATCAGCGTCGTCCGCGCGAACGGCAGTTTGCCCGTCGTGAGGCGATACAGTACGCAACCGAGGCTGAACAAGTCGGCGCGGCCATCGAGCGGGAGTCCTCGCCCCTGTTCCGGTGCCATGTATGCGGGTGTACCGACCACCGCACCCAATGCCGTCAGTTCGGCGATCTCGGCACCTTCGGCCGGTTTCGCCAAGCCGAAATCGAGGATCTTGACGCGGCCATTCGGCGCTTCGAGCCAGACGTTGCTCGGCTTGATGTCGCGATGCACCATGCCCAATTCGTGCGCCGACGCCAGCCCGATTGCCACCTCACGGCCGATGCGAATGATCTGCGGAAGCGACGGCGAACCCTTCTTTTTCAGGTATTCATCGAGCGGATAGCCTTGCAACAACTGGAGTGCAATGTACGGCGTCCCGTCGATCTCGTCGGCTTCGTAGATACTCACGATGTGATCGGAACAGATCTGTGCCGCTGCACGCGCTTCGCGAAGAAAACGATCCTTGGCCGTCGCGTTCGCGGCGAACTTCGGCAGCATCACTTTCAACGCGACTTGGCGTTGCAAGCGTTCGTCGAACGCCAGATACACCGCGCCCATGCCACCGCGACCGAGTTCTTTTTGAATGCGATATTTGCCGAGCCGCCCGATCTCCCCTGGCTGCGTGGGCAGCGCGAAATGCGGCAGTTCGATAGTCTCGCTCGGTTCTAAACCCGCGGTTTCGTTCGAAGTCGACGGCGACGATTCATTCTGACGCGATAGGAATTCGACCGTCGTCTCGATCGGTTTCTGCGACATGGACGTTATCCCCGTTTGCAACTCGACGTACGCAAACAGGTTATCCGCCAGCAGGACGTGTTGAAAGGGTGAATCGGAAATCAATACGTGCGAAAGTGCGTGACGCGAACCATCCGGACTTTAACTCGCTGATTCCCTTCGCGCGACTCTCCCATGTCGATTGCGTCTGCCGCAAGTTGCATGTTGCATGTTGAGCTTCAATACCGCCTTTTCGATCGCGTCTCGCCGAAAATGACCGCCGTACCGAAACCATTTGCGCAGACCGCGTCTCATGTACCAACCCCACTCGATGCGCCGAAGCCGGTGATCGCGCCGTCGGTTCGCGACCGGTTAGTACCCGTCCAAGATCTATTCCGTGTATTCGACATTTTCTGTAAGTTAATGAGCACTTCAGGGAAGAGGGAAGAGGTGGCTATGGCTACGGAATTG
>JAYVQG010000023.1:0-3067 GCA_043757025.1 Limnoglobus sp. | reverse complement strand
ATTTCCGCAGCGAGTTGTTCGGTTGCCTTCAGATCGGTGTATCCCATGACACGACGAACAGTACCGTTCGCGTCGCGAAGTTCGAAGTGCCATTTCTTTGAGGCGCGTAGGTACTTCGTGCCATCCTTGGTGATTCGGTACAGAACCGGCTTCCCGCGTTCCTTCATGCGAACGTGCGGTTTGCCGTTGTGTTCGAGGATGTCGGAGTTCGGCGGTAGTGGAAACGTACGGGTCGGTTTGAAGGGCTTAGCCACGGTGATGGCCTTTCTGAGAGGTGCCATAAGGCGAGTGAAGTATACCCGACGGCACGCGGCACGTCAGGTGCGTTTTGAGGATTGCTACTCGACACTCAACGAATCTTCGACACTCGTTCGGGTGGGCGTGTGCGCTATGGTTCGACACTCGACACTTGCGACACTCGATTAAAATGGCTTGTTTACCAGTCGGTTTCGAGTGCCGAAAAGTCGAGTGTCGAACGGCGGTCAATTACGCGGTGTCAATCGCAGGTCGAGTGTCGAGTGTCGAGTCCAGCACGAACACCCGCTTGACGTGTCCGCCACGTTCGGCTTTCTCTTCCTGCCAGACACCCCAACCCGACGCAACCAGAACATCGAGTGCGGCTTCGCAAAGTTCGCTCGTCGGGTACTTCGGGTTGTTCGTTCGTTGCAACTCCCGCGGCGTCATCCGTCCGCCTTTCCGCTTCACCAATTCGGCCAGACTGCGTTCCTTCTTATCGTCCGGGCATTCGTCGATCATCGCGTACACCCGTTCGGCTTCGCCGGTAAACCAGAGTGCCATCGTGACACCGGCTAACATCGAGTCATCGGTGATACTGAACTTCGCCGGGTCCGACTCGATGGCCGCATGAGTTAGGCAATGGTGGATCAACGCCAACCGCAGCGCGATGCGGACGATCTTCGGCAGCACGGCGGCCATCGGCCCCCCGTCCAACGATTCGGCACGGTCGGCGTTCTCGTTCATGAATGCGATGAACCGATTCCGCGCTTCGGTTTCCAACCCAACTTTTGCCGGGCCGGATTGCGGATTGAACGGGATTCCGCGCAGGAATCGCACCGCGTCGCGGAACGCCAGGTCGGCGGCTTCGTCGCCTTCGTTATCCGTCCATCGCGGGCAGTGCTTCGGCGGCATCGCGAAGATCAGCCGGGCGGCCAACCCCGACGCGATGTACGCTTCATCGGCCAGCACGTTGCGAAGAATGCCGGGTTGAATGCCACCGGATACCGACACCGCGGCACGCTTCGCCCACACTTCCCGCGGTGTTCCCGTTCGCCGTTGGTAGTTGACGCTCTTGGCTTCAAACATCGACAGCCATTTCGACGAATCGGGCGGCGCTCCTTTGCCCTTATAACGCACGAACGATACGAACCAGTTGGCGAGTTCGTCCTGAAAGAGAAGGATTCCACGCGGCGACGATTGCAGATTCTCGACGAGGCGTTCGATGGTGATGTCATCGACCGTGAAGTAAGATCGCACCGGTTTGGGCAATTCCTTCGCGTCGCTTTCGTTGGCCGATTCCGCGTTTCCGTGCGTCTGCATTTCTCGATCGAATTTGTCCTTCAACTCGCCTTCGATGTCGTGCGCCATCTCGATGTACGGCGATGCGGCGGGCGTCTTGGCCGTACCCGAATCGCCGATGACGACGCACCACAAGATTGGCACTTCAGCGAATCCCCGCTTCGGTCGAACCGCGATTGCGGCCCCGACGGATGCCCCGGCCAACGCCAACGCAGGCAGTGCCGCAAACACCGGATCGCAACCGACGGCGGCCGCCGTACCGAGAACGGATTCGCGCAACAACGGTGGTAGCGAGTCCACCGGGAACGGTCGATATTCGACCAGGGTTCGCCGTGGCAGCGGCTTCGGCGGCACGGGATTCTGTGCCCGCTTCCGTTCGCGGGCTTCGGTCAGTGCGCTCATACGGCACCGCCTTTCAGTCTCACGACTTCATCGGCCAGTTCCACGATGTCCGCTTGCATTTTGTCGAATCTCACACTGATCTTGTTCAGAATCGGTTTCAACGCCAATTCATTGAGTTCCTGAAGTTCTTGCGCGCATCGAAGCCTTGCCAGAGTTAGCCCATCGAGGTGAGCTTCGGCGCGTCCTTGGAGGTACGCATCGAGTTCGCTTTTGGCCTTACATCGTGCGAAGATGGCCACAGTTTCCGATTCGGTATCGCCGTACACTTGGGCATCGTGCGCGTCGCGGTCGGCTTGAAGAACATCGAGAATCAGGTTCTCGAATACCCGACGTGCGGGCGAAGTCTGCGCATCGACCACGCCCCGCTGTTCGTCGATGGTCGCTTGCGAAATTGGTGCAGCACATTGCTCTACCGTTTCGTCTACAATCATGATCGTTGAGTCCTTTGGCGACGGGCCGGGATAGCTTGACGGCGTTCCCCGGCCCGTCGCGTTTTTATGCCACCGAAGTTCGGTGGTAATTGGCGTCGGATTTTGCATTTCATCGGTCATTCGTTCGCCCCCGTTTCGAGGGCCGGATGTGCGGCGAGCCAGTCGTAGGCTTTCGCGGCATCGACCAACTCCCAGCGGGTAATCGGGCGTGAGTGAGCAATCGAACGGGTCGATTTCACGAACCCGGCGTCGCGGATGATTCCGGCCTTCGCCAGTGCGCCAGGCACCGCACCGAAGGCTTTGGCGTTCGCGGTCAGCGGTAGCGGAACGACGGCGCGAACGTCGTCGATTGTTGCACTCCCCGATTCGAGAACCTTCAACAACAACGCACGTCGGCCCGCGATTACCAGCGATTCGGAGTGCGTTTCAAACAGCGATTGCGTATAACGCTTTCTCGCTTCGCCGACGTGCGATTCATCGAGTAGATTGACCATGCGGTAACTCCATGCGACGGGTCGAGGGTAGCTTGGCGGCGTTCCCCGGCCCGTTGCATTTTGCGTTAATGTTTGGGCGTGTATTTGAAGGTGGTTTTGCGGGCCTCCCACGTGTCGCGGTCGGGTGCCCCGGCGGCGAGCCATTCGATGATTTCCGAGACGAGCCATTTCACGCCCGCGATGCGGAGCGGTTTTGGCAGCTTG
>JAYVQG010000022.1:0-12059 GCA_043757025.1 Limnoglobus sp. | reverse complement strand
TGGAATCATTCCCGATTTCGGAATCAACCTAACCAACCAACGACTTACGTCCGATTTCGCCCAATTCCAATCACGCCGGAACCAAATTTTTAGTGGTCATATTTGGCAAAACTGCAACCGGGTTTTGAACCGTGCACGTTTTTTTAACACCCGCTGACTCCAGCGGCTTGTAACGGGAGATTTTGGGTCGGTATCGGGTTTCGATGAGGTATCGCTCGCGTTGACTCTTTCGTTCGGTCGAAGAACAATTCGATTAGAATTTCCACCACGGATGACCAACATGAGAATCGCTCGCATCGCCATTTTCGGCATCATCGCGCTCGCTGCTTTTCACGCCACAACCGGGCAGGCCACCGCACAGTTCATCGGGCCATACAGCGGGTATGGCTATGGTGGGTATGGCTATGGTGGCTTCGGGCCGCGATACGGTGGCTTCTACGGTTATCCCGGCGCGTTCGGCAGTTTCTGGACGAACGGGCAATCGCTGTACGGCCCGCCCGTTGCGACGGGTGCCCCCATTCCCGGCTCGTTCGGTGGCAGCGACGCACGCTACAATTCCAGCAGTCCAGGTAGTTACTCGCCGTATTTCTGGAACGGCAGTCGCGGCGTAACCGGTGCCTCACGCGACTTCAATCCTGTCGTGGCCCCCGCCGACTACAACGGACCCCGCTTCGCCACGCGGGACGTGAAACGCCGATACGCACAAGATAAAGCGAATCCGCAAGGAGCCATCGACCGCGCTTACCGCGACGCGGGACGCTACTACCCGCGTTGAATTGCGTAGCCGATTTGCCCCGTCGGTAGATGTTACCTAAGACATTGCAAGTTACCCTACACCCTTGTGGAGCTTGCACGATGAAGACCGGGATGAACCTTCTCCTCTGGACGGGCCACGTGACGGCGGAACACTTTCCTTTAATTGGAAAGATCAAGGCGGCAGGATTCGACGGGGTCGAAATCCCGATCTTCGAGGGCGACCCGAGCCACTACAAGACGATCAAAGCGGAACTCGACAAGCAAGGCTTGAAGTGTACGTCGGTGACCGTGATGAACCCCGACTCCAACCCGATCAGCCCCGATGCGAGCATTCGGAAAGCGGCGAGCGAACGGCTCAAATGGGCGATCGATTGCAACCACGCGCTCGGTGCGGAAACGATGGTCGGACCGTTCCACTCGGCACTCGGCGTATTCAGCGGCGACCCGCCGACCGGCGATGAAAAGAAGCGTGCCGTCGAAGTGCTTCGACCCGCTGCGGAGCTTGCGAAACAGGCGAATCTGATGCTCGGCATCGAATACCTCAACCGCTTCGAGTGTTACTTTCTGACGACGGCAGCCGATGCGGTATCGCTCGTGAAGGAAGTGAATCACCCGAACTTCGGCACGATGTACGACACTTTCCATGCGAACATCGAGGAAGTCCGCCCGAGTACCGCCATTCGGACGATTGCCCCGCACATGCGTCACGTACACATCTCTGAAAATCACCGCGGCACCCCGGGTACGGGTCAAGTCAACTGGTTCGAGACGTTCCGCACCTTGCGCGAAGTGAATTACGATGGCTGGCTCGTCATTGAAGCGTTCGGCCGATCGCTGCCCGCGCTCGCCGCCGCCACCCGCGTCTGGCGCGACTTCTTCCCATCGCCCGAACACGTCTACACGAACGGCATCGATTTCATGAAGACAATGTGGAACGCATCGAAAGCGTAATCACAATGCCCACGAAAAGCCCACGAACGATCGTCCGTGGGCTTGGGGCTTACTTCGATTCATCGAATTCGCGAAACGCACTTTTCCCTTGCTTCGACCAGCGATTGACAGCCACTATTATACTCGCCAAGACCATTTACCCTCCCGTGCCGTCGCAAATTCATTAGTAAATACTAAGGCAGTGCCATTGAACCCTGAAGCTGACATGCCATTCGGTAAAGGAGCCGGAAAAAAAAAGCGACATCGATTACATCACCCCGCCCAACAGCGTCCCATACTTTGAGCGATTCCAAGGGCAATTGTCGGAGATCTATCCGCATCATGGCATTCTCGCTGGAATACCTGACGCAGCGCAGGGGCCGATCATTCGGTTTGAACCAGGCTCCTCGCCAAGAGTCATTCCCCAGAGGCCGTGACCATGCTCCATCGTTACTGGTTTGAGTTCGACATTACGTTGGCAGATTTACCACCGGCGGGAACGCTGCTTGGGTGCGGAGTGACTGCTGAGTCGAAGGAAGACGCCATTGGCCTTATGGAGCTTGTATTCAGGCGGGGATCGCTGCCCGGGATTAAAAATTGCGTCGACGATGTCCAACTGGCATCCCTCGATCAGAACCATGTGACTCCTAACATGGGTGATCCTGATAAAGCTGGGATTTGGTTCCCCTTGGGATATGAGTGACTCGGGAACCCCGTCGTCCAGCACCCGCCTGTGCCGGGCGTCCTCGGTTCCACCACCTTCGGTGTCCTAATAGATCACGTTTCGTGTCGAAGAAGCCGGCGGTCGGCAACCCGAGCCGACTTACTTATCTAAATAAGCCTGGTGCTTCCATCGAGGGGGCAGTTGGTTCAACCAGTTCAATACTGCGACGAGTTTCAGCCGCATGGGAGCCGTGCCCGAAAAGCGGAACTCTCTGATCGGTTTTCGCGTGGTGCGGGAAGAGCCAACCACTAACTCGTCGCGACTGTTTTCGCTTGTACGAATTCGGAGTGGACGCATCATCGAATCGTGCGAACCCGCCGCTCGCGTTCGTGTCGTATCTCGCATGAGTACGCCACTGCAACGCTATATCGAAGATCACAAATTCATCCTCGAAGCCATCTCGAAGGCCGCGAACATCGCGGACCCTGTGGCCGTCGATCTCGATGAATTTTGCAACCCGCTCATTTCCAAATCGAAGCGCGGCGCGGTGCTGCCATTGGATGGCGTGCTCATTCGCGACTGGGATCCCGATTGCCGCAAGTTCTGGCCGGGGTTGCGATTCGGCGTGCGGATGTACGAGATCGAAGGCATCCGTTTCGCACGCGCGTACGCGGGTGTCAGCGAGGAAGTTCACGATCACGGTTACAACTTCTTTGCCGTTGCGCGGCAGGATTACCAGAAGTTCTATCGCATCGCGGTGAAGTGCCGACGAAAATCGAAACCGCCCGGCCCGCCACCGGTTCTGCCTGCGGCGCAGATCGAAATCCTACGAAAAAACACGCTCGATTACCTCGACCCGAAGAACCTGCGCCGGATCAAATCGTACGGCGGTCGCGCGAAACGCGGCCTGCTACTCGATGGCCCGCCCGGTAACGGCAAGACCTCCGCTTGCCGTTGGGTGTACCACGAATGTTTACGACTCGGTTACGAAAACCGCTTCGTCACGCCCGACGATTATCGGGCCGCACGCAATGCTTGCAACCCAGCCGAGGCGATCCGTCGTTTATTCGAGTTCGACAAAGCGGGCGTCGTGTTTTTCGACGATATGGACATCGCTCTACGGGATCGCGATAAGGCGGGTGAAAGCGACGATCAAGCCGTGTTCCTGTCGGCGCTCGATGGCATTCAGAGCACCGAAGGCGTCGTCTATATGTTCACCACCAACTGCTCGCTGAATTTGATCGACCCCGCATTCAAGCGACCCGGCCGACTCGATGTGGTGCTGCATTTCCCGTTGCCAGATGCCGCACTTCGCCGGGAACTATTCCAGCGATGGCATGCCGACATACGGAATGCCATCGACTGCGAGACCGTCGTTCGCGATTCGCAAGGGAACAGTTTCGCGGAACTGGAGGAGCACAAGAACCTCCTCGTGATGCGGTTCATCGAGAGCGGCCGTTGGGAATGGGACTGGGCACTGAGACAATTCCAGGCGAACCGTGCGGAACTGCACAATCAAAAGAACGGGCGTCAGGTGGGGTTCAACGCGATCCAGTCGCACGCCGTGAACGGGTACCATTGACGATCCGGATCGGACGCAATCTGCCACGACGCGAATGGGTGCGGCCCCATCCCATGCAACGCCATGAAGGATTTCCAAATTGGCGTATTTTCCGTGTATTCGTAGCGGAAGTCGTAAGACTTCTGACGCGGTAACTTCATACGTCCCGAAGTCTCACGACTTCGACTACATCAGAATCGCCTTGTCATCATGAATAGTTGGGTACCAATTATCTATCGCGGTTTCTGGGATGTGCCTCGCATTTTTCTGTTTCAGTTCCAGAACAAACAGTTTCTGTTCGATTGCGCCTTTAGCGAAGAACTCGACGATTACCCCGATGATTTTCAAGTGTTCCTGATGCCGTCAAACTTACTCGAAATGGAACTACCCAGCGATTGGACCGAACTCGAAGGCATGGCGTTATGCCATCTGGGTACGGTTCCTGTGAAAATGACGCGGTTCGATCCCACCTTGCGAAAACAGGTCGATGCGGCCATTGTGGAGAATCTGATACCGGAATCGGCTCCGGTTCGGTGAGACTATCCATCAATTAGGAACTGCATGGCTGCGGCCTCACGTATTCTCGGCATCGATCCCGGCTTGCAAGTCGTTGGCTACGCCGTCCTCGAATCGGCGGCCAGCGGGGCGCAACTCTGCGAGGCGGGTGTCATTCGCACCGCCGACGGTCGCAACCCTCCCGACATGGCGAAGCGGCTCAAGGTCATTTACGATTCGATTTTGGAAATTTTCGAGCAGTGGAAGCCGAACATCATCGTCGTCGAACAACTCTATGCGCACTACGAACACCCGCGAACGGCGATCCTAATGGGCCACGCCCGCGGGTTGTTCTTCCTGCTCGGCGGCCAGAACGATGTGCCGGTACTCAGCTATCCCGCGACGAAAATTAAGAAGACGATCACCGGCAGCGGTCGGGCTGGTAAAGAGCAGATGCAATATGCCATCATGCGCGAGTTCCGGCTGGCATCCCCACCGGAGCCGAACGATGTGGCCGACGCGATTGCCGTGGCGCTCTGCCATTACTTCCTCGGCAGCCCGACTCTCCGCGGCCCACGCTCGGCATCGTACACCGGCGTCAACACCAAGGCGTTGTTCGGCACCGACGACGACGAACCGGAAGAGGAAAACGTGCCCGACGAACCGACGGACGACACGCCATGATGACGAAACTGACCGGCACACTGGTGCGCGTTCTCGACGAAGACGTACGCGTCGCGATTGGGCCGTACGAGTATCAACTGATGGTGCCCGAGACGGTACGGCGGATCGTGCAAATGAAAGTGGGGCAGGAAATCACCTTCCACACCAGCGAATATTACGAAGGTAACCAGGCGGGCAGTCGCTTCATCCCGCGCATAATCGGCTTCCTCAGCGAACTGGAACTCGATTTTTTCGACTTGTTTTGCACCGTCGACAAAATCGGCGTGAAGAAGGCACTGAAGGCACTCTCGCGGCCGTCGAAGGAGATCGCGAACGCCATTAGCCGCGAAGATGCGAAGTGGCTGACGACGCTTCCCGGCATCGGAGCCACCACGGCCGAGACGATCATCACCACGCTGAAACGCAAAGTGACGAAGTTCGTATTCGCGAGTGACTTGGCAGGAAATGGCTTGACGCCGGGTACCGACGACGCGAGCGCAACGACTATGTCCGGCGTTGCGCCGCAACTCATCGAAGACGTCTATCAGGCGCTCATGAGCGTCGGCCATAGCCCGATCGAAGCGCGAACGAAACTCGATGGCCTGCTGAAATCCGGCACGCCATTCGCGACCATCGAAGAAGCTCTAACGCGGATTTACAGTAAGTGATAACTACCAGGAGAGAGTGCGATGTTGCGACATGCCTATGTCATTCTGACGGCGTTGGCGATCGGTTTGCCGATACACGCCGCCGATGAGAAGACCGAGTTGAAGGCCCTCGCCGGGCGCTACGACGTGGTCAAAGTCGAAGTCGATGGCAAAGACCTCACCGAGTCGTTCAAGACCGTCACACTCGCGATCGATGGCGACAAATATACCGCGATCGTGGGCCAGACCACAGACAAAGGCACGCTCGGTATCGATGGCACCAAGTCGCCGAAAACGATGGACATCACCGGCACCGAAGGTCCGAATCGCGGCATGACTTACCCGTGCATTTTTGAAGTCAAGGACGACGTGTTCACCGTGTGCTACGGGCTGGACTTCAAAACGCGGCCAAAAGAGATGACGACGGCGGAGAAGTCGAACCGCATGATTATCGTGTACAAGCGGAAGAAGTAGGCGGACACCGAATATGGCTCGCGAAAAAATCGTGACATCGACGACACCCGTCGTTACCGAATCCGATCATCAGCGGGATGCGGCGCTGCGCCCGAAGCTGTTGCGCGAAGTCATCGGCCAAAAGAAAGTCGCGGACCGATTGCAGATTGCAGTGAATGCGGCGAAGAAACTCAAGGAGCCGCTCGGCCACATTCTCTTCGACGGCCCGCCCGGTTTGGGCAAGACGACATTCGCCACGGTGTTGCCGAACGAACTCGGCGTCATGATACAAATGACGAGCGGGCCGGCGCTCTCGAAACCCGCCGACATGTTGCCGTTCCTGACGAATCTGGAGTACGGCAGCATCTTGTTCATCGACGAAATCCACCGAATGCCGCGCGTCGTCGAAGAGTTCATCTATCCGGCGATGGAAGATTTCCGCATCGACATCGTGCTCGGCGACGGCGTCAACGCCCGCACGATTAGCATGAAGCTCAAGCCGTTCACGCTCATCGGTGCGACGACGCGCAGCGGCATGTTGTCGAGTCCGATGCGCGACCGCTTCAAGATGCAAGAACACCTCGAGTATTACTCGGTCGAAGAGTTATCGCAGATCGTTCGCGTCAACGCCAAGAAGCTCGCATTACCGTTGGCACCCGAAGCGGCGATCGAACTTGCGCAGCGTAGCCGTGGCACGCCACGTGTGGCAAACAGCCGCTTGTATTGGGTACGCAGCTTCCATGCGGGCCACCCCGACATTGCTGACGGCCCGGTGTCACTCGAGATCGCGAAGCGCGCACTCGAGATGCAAGAGATCGATCGCGATGGCCTCGACAAACAGGATCGGCGTTACATCGAAACGCTAATCGACGTTTTCGACGGCGGCCCAACGGGCGTCGAAGCGATCGCGGCGACGATGAACATTTCGAGCGACACGCTCACCGATGAAATCGAGCCGTACCTATTACGCGAGCAGTTCATTATTCGTTCGCCGCGCGGCCGATTAGCCACACCGCGTTCGTACCAATTGCTCGGCAAATTGCCACCGAAAGTCAAACCGGTCGACCTCGCAAATCTGTTCGAGTGACATGCCGGTGGCAGTTAGTAGTGCGCCAGTCGCTCGTCGCTCAAAAGATCGCGAAGCCTTTGCAATCCAGATCGAATACGAGTTTTCACGGTGCCGAGCGGCAGGGTCTGTTCGCGTGCGACTTCTTCGTAAGTCATACCGTCGAAGAACGCCAGCGAGATAGCCGACCGTTGCTCCGAAGGTACCTGTTGCAGCGCACGATGCAGAACCGAATCGTCTTCGACTTTCTCGCAAATCGTTGCCGGGTCTTCGATGTCGGTATCCGCAAGATGGACGGATTTGAGGAATGCCCGCTTGCGTCGAAACTGATCTCTTGCCCGACTGCGGGCAATTAACACGAGCCACGCACGCACGCTGCCTCGCTCGCTATCGAAGCGAGCCGCACTGCCCCAGGCTTGCCAGAATATTTTCTGTAGCACGTCCTCCGCGTCTTCCCGAACGGCTAAAAGCTTCAAAAGTAAGCCATAAATGTACGGCGCGTGTCGCGCGTAGAAGGCGTTGAGCGCGTCTTCCTCGCCATCGGCCATACGGGCCAAAAGTTGTTCGTCAGTGGTGGGTGGGCGATTCATCTACAAGGCCCTTTTCCAGTTTGCAACGCGGCGCACTTCCCGGCGCAAAGTCCGCTGAGGTTGATACGCCCGCAAGCCCTCCGAGGTTTGCTCGCAGGATCACACCATGCAAAAATTCTGCCAGAGTGCAAATAAAAAATTCAGTACCGGGGTCGCTCCCGTACGATAGGCACGCAGTTTTCCGCAGTATTTTCAGCAATATTCCGATGAAGTGTTCCCGCTTCGGCGAGCGTCGCGACTTCGCGAGAACTTACCATTTTTCTTTTTGCGCAATCCGTAACGGCATCGCGGTGCGTACTGACGGATGTTTACTTGTCGGACCGCCGTACGACGATCGGCGGATCGTTGCCGATACGACGCTTTCAACTTCATACCTGATCGGGAGAAATCATCATGGCGAATTCGCGGAAGAAGCCACCGCAGCGTGGAGCGTTTCGCACATCCATCGAACGCCTCGAAGCCCGCGATGTGCCGACGGCACTACTCGGTTTAACGAACGCGAATGCGCTGCTCAGTTTCGACAGCGCCACACCGGGCACCGCCACGACGATTGCAGTCACGGGCTTGATCGCCGGCGACAACCTCGTGGGCATCGACTACCGCCCGTCGAACGGCGTGCTGTTCGGCGTCTCTAACACGAGCCACATTTACACCATCAACGCGGGTACGGGCGTCGCCACGGCAGTGAGCGCGACTGCGTTTGCACCGGCGATTTCCGGGGCGGGCGTCGGGTTCGATTTCAACCCGGCTTCCGATAAACTCCGCATCGTGACCAGCAGCAATCAGAGCCTGCGAGTCAATGCGGATACGGGTGTCACAGCAGGTACCGACACCGCTCCGTTTTATAATGCGACGAGTTACAACGATTTCTTCGGCACGGCCCCCGTCGCACCGCAACTGGCCGCGGCTGCGTACACGAAGAACGCCGACCCCATCACCGGCGCGACGGTCACGACGCTCTACGGCATCGACTCGAACTTAGACACGCTCGTCATTCAAGGCGGACCGGACGGCACACCTTCGCCGAACACCGGCGAACTCACCATCGTCGACATTCTCGGCTTCGATGCCGGGGCTAATACCGCGTTCGATATTCAGGCAGGGACCGATGCCGCATTCGTGGCAACGGGCGGCATGTTGTACTCGTTGAATATTACCACGGGTGCGAGCACGAAACTCGGTACGATCGTCGGATCACCTAACTTGCAAGGCCTCAGCGTCGCGCCGAGTGCATCGGGTGCGGGCACGCTTTCGCTTCCTGCCGCTACGTTCAGCTTCCCCGCCAATCGCGGTCCGCTGGCCGTGACCGTCAACCGGACGGGTGGTGCGACGGGTGCTGTCGCGATCAATTACGCCACGACGGACGGTACCGCAATCGCTGGCACCGATTACTTCCCCGGCTCCGGTACGCTCAACTTTGCCGATGGCGAATTGAGCCAAACGGTGTTCCTGAGCTTGCCTGCCGGTGCAGCTACGGCCAGCCCCGCGAAGACCTTCACGATTGCACTGAGCACTCCAGTGGGTGCCACGCTAGGTACGACGAGTACGGCAACGATAACGATTCCAGCCGTGGTGGCATCGCCCGCACCCGTACGGTACGTCGCAGTCGGTGGCGGCGTCGGCAGTGTGCCGCAGGTCGAAGTCCGCAACGCCGTGACGGGTGCCAGCGTCGGCTCGTTCCTCGGTTATGAAGCCTCGTTCACCGGCGGTGTGACGGTGGCCACGGGCGACGTCAACGGCGATGGTACCGACGATGTCATCGTCGGTTCGGGCGTTGGTGGTGGCCCGCGCATCCGCGTGTTCGATGGCACTACGCTCGGCACAGCGTCGCCGACGATCATCTCGGACTTCTTCGCCTACGAATCGACTTTCCGCGGCGGTGTCACCGTTGCGACAGGCGATATCGATGGCGACGGGTTCAAAGACGTTATTGTCGGTTCGGGCAATGGTGGCGGACCGCGCGTTCGCGTATTCGACGGGGCACAACTCGCTGCGGGCACGCAGACGACGCTCGCCGATTTCTTCGCGTACGAGTCTACTTTCCGCGGCGGCGTCAACGTCGGTTCGGGCAACTTTAATAAAGATGGTTTCGACGACATCATTGCGGGGGCCGGTGTCGGTGGCGGACCTCGCGTTCGCGTCTTCGACGGCAAAACGCCAACGACGACGCTGACCGAATACTTCGCATACGACAGTAATTTGCGTAGCGGTGTGACCGTTGCGGCTGGAGATATTAACGGCGACGGCACGGCCGATGTGATCACTGGCTCGGGTCTCGGTGGAGGCCCGAACGTTCGTGCGTTTAGCGGACTCACGCAGACCAGCCTCGCGAATTTCTTCGCCTACGATTCGAACGATCGCGGTGGCGTTCGCGTCGCAACAGCGGACTTCAACGACGATGGCGTCTCCGAAATCGTCACCGGTTCCGGCCCCGGTGGGCCACGTACTGTCAAATTCCTCAGTAGCACCGGGACATCACTGTTCAGCTACGACGCTTTCAACGCCAGCTTCACTGGCGGCGTGTACGTCGGTTAAACCCGAAGTTTATCTTCCTTATGTTCTTTCTGGAGTCTCGAGATGAATCCGAAATCGAAGGCCGATTACGTGCAAGAGCTGACGCGCCGTGCGTTCGGCCAACGCGGCATCACCACCGCAGCACTGGCCGCAGCAGGCGTTGCGGTGGCCGCACAACCGGCTGCGGCGGCGGGCGTGGCGCTTCCGAATCTGTACCCGCGCTGGAACGCGATGCAGTTCAATTCGATCCGCGACGACGAGAATATCCACGTGTCGTTTTTGGTCACGGCACTCGGTGCGGCCGCTCGTCCGAAACCGACGTTCCGCAATCTGCTTCAGCCGAACCTCAAGGCGTTCGGCACCGTTTCGATGGCACTCGAAAACACCGGTTGCGGAGCGTACCTCGGTGCGGTGCCGATTGTGTTCAGCAAGCAGAATCTCGCCGCCGCCGCGTCGATCGCCTTGATCGAAGCGCGACATGCCGGGTATTTGAACGTCCTGTTCAATCTCGAATCGACGGTGAACGTGCTCGGCAAACAGCAAGAATTTGAAACCGCACTAACGGTGGCACAAGTGGTGAACCTGGCTTCGCCATTTATCGCGGGCCTCAACGGTGGACCACCACTGACGTTTAACGCGACACCATCGCGAGCGAACGACGTCGCGATTCTGAACTTCGCGCTGGCACTCGAGTATCTCGAGGCCGAATTCTACAACATCAACGTTCCCGTGTACTTCCCATAGGGGATGCACCGGTTCGCGAAACGACAAACCCTCGCCAAGGACATTGGCGAGGGTTTGTTTCGTTCGATACCATCACTCAACCGCGGCGATTCTGTTTGCACTTCGGCGGGCCGAAGATTTCCTGCAACACGACAGCAGCAGGTAGCGAGCCGGGGGTGGTGATCAGCGCGAGGAGTGCTTCGCCGAACGGTCCTTTTGGCTTCGGCTGCGTACTTCGCGAGATGGCATTCGAGCCGACGAGACTACCGGGCATCGGCGGAATGTGGTGCTGCGGTAACTTTGCGAGTGTGGGCTGAGGAGCGTCGGTGGGTAAGACCAACGCCGACGGAAGCCGATCCACTTTCGGCGTGACGGCTGGGATCTTTTGCGGTACCGGTTTCGCTTTGCGAACGGGGCTGACGGTCGGTATCGACTTCTTGATCTTCGAGCCGACTGGCTTCACCGCGGGCGGATTCGTCGCGCCGCTCTCGTTCGCTTTGCGACGGAGTTTGTCTAATTCTTGCAAGAAGCGATCGATGTCGCCCGAGCCGGTCTTGATGCTCGGTTTGGCTTTCTTCGCAGGCTTCTTTGAACCATCGTCGTCGTTAGCCATGGTGAAAATCCTTGCTGTTACTTTCAATTGTTAGCCCGACGCGCAAGCGAGTGGGGTTGCGCTAAATTGCATGTATGCCCAGGGGTACGACGTAAGACGTCTAACCCTGGGCTAAAAGATCGAACCCCGTTGGGGTAAACGCATAGCCAATTCTTACCCCAACGGGGTTAAATCCTGTAGCCCAGGGTTAGACGCTTCGTCGTACCCCTGGGTTTCGCTTGCGCAAGCGAGTGGGTTGAAGATGGTTCCCTCGCTTGCGCGTCGGGCTAACAAATATTTTGCCTAGTTGGCCTGGTTTCAATTGCGGCGATTTTGGGTAGCAGGGAATGATTCCACCACTTACCCACCCACCCATCCCTGGAATCATTCCCGATTTCGGAATCA
>JAYVQG010000021.1:0-12074 GCA_043757025.1 Limnoglobus sp. | reverse complement strand
GACTTACGTCCGATTTCGCCCAATTCCAATCACGCCGGAACCAAATTTTTAGTGGTCTTATTTGGCAAAACTGCAACCGGGTTTTGAACCGTGCCGTCTAGTTCGTACGTCCGGCACCGTCGGCGCTGCCGCCACCGGCGACCGACGAGATGCTATTACGCATCGACGTGTCCGACTGCAAGTTCCGCATGTTGTAATAGTCCATCACGCTGATCTTGCCATCGCGGAATGCGGCGGCGATGGCCATCGGGACTTGCGCTTCGGCTTCGACGACTTTCGCGCGATTTTCTTCGACGAGCGCTTTCATTTCCTGTTCGCGGGCCACGGCGAGTGCGCGGCGTTTTTCGGCTTCGGCCTGCGCGACGCGAAGGTCGGCCGAGGCTTGTTCCGCAGCGAGTTTCGCACCGATGTTCTCGCCGGGCTCCAGGTTCGCAATGTCGATCGACACGATCTCGAACGCGGTTTGCGCGTCGAGGCCCGCGTGCAGCACAGTCTGCGAAATGATGCCCGGATTCGCAAGGACTTCGCGGTGATCGACCGCCGAGCCGATCGCCTTGACGATGCCTTCGCCGACGCGGGCGATAATCGTTTCCTCGGTGGCACCACCGACGAGGCGTTCGAGTTTCGTACGCACCGTCACGCGGGCTTTGGCCAGCAACTGAATGCCGTTCTTGCAGACGGCGTCGAGGAACTGCTTGCCCTTGGTCGGGTCGGGGCAGTCGATGACTTTCGGATTCACGCTGGTGCGGACGGCTTCGAGAATGTCGCGGCCCGCGAGGTCGATGGCGGCGGCGGTTTTCCACGGGAGTTCGAGGCCGGCTTTGTGCGCGGCAATTACGGCGGCGGCGGTCTTCGGCACGTTGCCGCGCGACAGAAAGTGCGATTCGAGGTCCGGCGTCGTGACCTTCACGCCCGATTGAACGAGTGCGATTTTCTGGCGAACGATCAAGCCGTAATCGACGTTCCGCAGCTTCATCCCGATCAGGCTGCCGATGCCGATATTCGCCCCGGTCAGCAAGCTCTGAATCCAGAGGCGAACGAAGCTCAAGAAGATGAACGCGAAGACGATGAAGATCAGGATGGCAATCGCGCCCACCACGAGCATGATCGTCTGCATGTTGATTTCGGGCGTTTTCTGAGCGAACAAAACAGTAGACGTAAGGCTCACGGGTCTGGTCCTTTCGCGGTGGTCGGTCACCGGATGGTTTTGTGGAACTCGCGATGCATTTTACCTGGATTGCGCAAAATCACTACTTGCACAGACGTTATATTACTCGCGGCAGAAACTGATCGTGCATTTTCGTGGGTTCCCATCGCTTGCGTTAACAAATCAGTCCCGTTAGTTTCTGCGATCGCGAGCATTTTCGTGGGTTCCCCTCGCTTGCGCGTCGGGCTAACAAAACTTTACAAATCATCCATGTTGAAGTCTTTCATCGCGGCGGGCTTCGCGATTTGGCGAACCACGATTTTCCCCGCTTTCACCTCGATGCACTTCACAGTTACGTCGTTTTCGATCAACATTCCTTCGGAGATCGCGTCCCAGCGTCGCCCGTCGAAGTCGACCGCACCCGACGGTCGCATCGGCGTGACCGTCTTGCCGATTCGCCCGAGTAGCGACTCGGCTTCGCTAACATTCGTTCGCTCGCCAGGGTTCGCGATTTCTTCATCGTCGTGGACTTTCAGCGCCATGCGGCGGCCCCACGCATAGATACCGAGCGTGCCACCAATTGGGACTCCGACACACATCGCGACGATCGCGGCGAGGGTTTCGCGTTGGTCTTCGGTGTTGACCGCGATGACCGCCACGGCACCGAACATGAGCAGGAACGAACAGACGAGCAGGATGCCACCGGTGGGCAGAAAGTACTCGCCTATGAACAGAATCACCCCGATTGCGGCGAGAACGATCGCGAACGATAGGTAATCCAAGCCCGTCTCCTTCTGGATAGTCGTTGTACGCTAAACTTCCTTCACGACGATTCGCGTGCCTTCGACTTCGATCACTTGCACGCGCATACCGCTCGCAATGTAGCCTCCTTCGGTGACGACATCGACGTAACGATCGCCGAACTGCGCCATGCCCGACGGCCGCAGTTGCGTAGCCGACGTACCGATCGCACCGAGTAAAGCGGCGGCCACGGCAGCACCCGGAAGGTCGGCAATCGTCTCGGCTTCGTCGGTTTCCGACGGCGGCAGCAGCACCATCCGATTCATATACGGGATGTGCGGCAAGTATCGAGCAACAATGACCGCGACGACGACCGCGGCCATGAGTGCGCCGAAATACTGGCCGATCCGCCCGCCGAACATCGTCCACTCTTCGCTCGTTTCCGGTATTTTATCGAACGTGGCCAGGCCGATGCCACCCACCATGAACAAAATACCGAGAATTCCCGACACGCCGAAACCGGGTAACACGAACATCTCGATGAGTATGAGCACCAGCCCGAGAAGGAAGATCAAACCACCGAGAATCGCGGTCTGCCCGCTGTACTGCGAGTGCGCCCAAAACACCAGGATGAACGACAGTGCGGCAATGATGCCGGGAACCGTCGTTCCGGGGAGTTTGAGTTCCAAAATCAGGCCCGCGAAGCCGATGACGACGAGTAACACCGTTACGGGCGGCTTGCGGATGAAGTCGGCGAAACGGTCGAGCCACGATGGCATCGCGGAACGGACTTTGTTCGAGTCGATGCCGTAAAGTGCGAACACTTCGCTCAGGTCGGTGTTGTCCACGGCGAAGCGAGCGATGCCGAGTTCGACGGCGCGAGTCGTATTCAGTTTCAGCAGTTGCCCCTTGTTTTTGATCGTGCCATCGTGAACCCACTCGCCCTTCTGGCCCTCGAATTCGGCTTCGGTCATCAGGCGGCGTTTACCGCGTTCGTTGGCGGCCCGTACGCGAACGATCGCCGTGTCGCGATCGAGCATCCCGTTCACCAAAATCACCGGATACCCTTGCGTGCCAGCGAGATCGCTGAGGTTCTTCTTCAAAAGCTCCAGGCGGTTCGGGTCGTTGCCTTTACCGAGGAATGCTTCGAAGTCGCCGAAGACGGCCTCGCGTTCGTCGCCAACGGCGGGTGCGGCTTTCTCGTCTTTGCGTCGGCTCATGACGATTTCGCTGCAACCGAGCGCGACGATCGCCGCCGTATCGGGGGCGGCCTGCGGGATGAACGCGACGATCAGAATCGGGTTCTCGCCTCGTTGAAATTGAATCAGCCGGTCCGCCAGATCGCGTGCCGCCGAAATGTCGCCACCGGAGCAATCTTGAAACTCCAGGAACAGCACGTTCCCCTTTTGGCGGATGACATCCTCGACGATGCGAGCCATCGCTTCCCGCACGCCGCCATCGATGATGCCGCGAAGCGTATACTTGAACGCGACCGGCGGACGGCCACCGAGCGGGTCTTCCTTGAGGCTGTTCGCCGAGAGTTGATACAGTTCGGCCACTTCGCGGCGCGAGTCGGCCGTGACGGTCGATAACCCGAGTTGCTTGGCACGTTCGGCCGGGATGACACTCGGCGTATTCGCACCCGCAAAAGACAGCGGCGTCGGATCGGGGATCGTCACGCCCGCTTTCTTGTACTTCTCGATGTCGTTGAGATCGACGTAGTAAACCGCGCCGTTCTTCTGGCCTTTGCCGAGCGACACCGCTTTGTCTGCCATTTTGCGAATCACCGCACGCAGCGGTTCGCGGGATGTGCCGAGGACTTCATCGTAAAAGGCGAGCACGCTCTGCGCGGCCGGGGCATCGCCCGCCTTGACGATGTCGCCGATGCTCGAAGTGCGCGACATCACGAGTTCGCGGCACGCCACCACGGGCAACACCGTGTGCCCGGAGACGTTCCCCGATACGAACGCGATTGTCGTCAAATCGTTGAGGCGGGAAATATACGACGCCAATTCGTAGCAAACGCCAAACTCGATCGTGGAAGCATCTTTGCCGTTCGGGTTGAACTCGAACACCGCTTTGCGAATTGGCCGCGTTGCGTTCGCCCGTGCCGCTTCGACGCGGTTCTTGATGCGCGCGACGGCTTCGCTCGTGATCGGGTTCGGCACGCTGACGAATAACCCCTCATCCGAAAGGGCATTCTGCGCGAACGCAACGGTTGCCCCAGTGATCAGTATGAAAATGGCCATCGCCATTCGGCTGGCCATCGCCCGGAAGATCGCGGCATGCATCGGTCGACGTTCCTCAAAAGTCCCGTTCGGTGACTATCATTCGATTATAAGTAGCGGAGCGGGAATCATCCAAATACTGCGTTGGTCTTTAAGACATCACACCCAGGGTACGACGTAAGACGTCTAACCCTGGGCTATATGATGTAACCCCGTTGGGGTAAGAATTCTGAATGCGGTTACCCCAACGGGGTTCTATCTCTTAGCCCAGGGTTAGACGCGTCGTACCCCTGGGACGCTTCTTCATTACACAGATGGTACCCGGTTCTTCGTTCCCTTGCGAGAAAGATTCGATGTCTCACGCCGTTGCCATCGGATTATTCGCGAAATGGCCGGTCGCGGGTCGAGTGAAAACGCGGCTCGCCCGTGAGACATCGCCCGAGTTCGCCGCCGCCATCGCCCATGCGTTCCTGCTCGATACGCTGGAACTGTTGCGCGAACTGACAGGCTGCGATGTATTTGTGGCATACGATCCGCCCGATTCCCAACAGAAATTTGCGGAACTCGTCGAAGGGCGCTCACTGCAGATACTTCTGGAAGCACAATCCGCAGGCGACCTGGGCACGCGGCTCGAAACCTTCTGCCAACAGCGTTTCGACGACGGTTACGAGGCCGCGATACTCATCGGCAGCGATAGCCCGAACCTGCCCGCAAACATTTTGTGCGATGCCATTCGATTATTGCAAGACAACGACGCGATCGTCGGACCATCGAGCGATGGCGGCTATTACCTCATCGGTTTGCGCCGCATGTTGCCAATCTTCGCAGGCATCGCTTGGAGTTCCGATTGCGTCTTCTCACAAACGATCGACCGCCTAATCGCAGCCAAAGCACGATATGCACTGTTGCCGTTGTGGTACGACGTGGACACCCTCGCCGATCTTCGCTTTCTCGAAATTCACTTGAAAGCAATGCGAAACTCTACCGGAGATCACCTGACATGCGAGACGCTAATCGCTCAGCTATCGGCGAACAGTCCAGTGCTGAAAGGTGAATCACCGCCTGAAAGGCGAGCCTGATTTATCTCGAATTCAGTTCACTTCACAAAATCGACTTCCACTCGACTCGTTTCGGTCGGTTCCGATGAAGTCATTGCGCCCGCACAACCGATACCGTTTACCAGCGACACATTTTTACCGGAGGGGCCTGGGACACCAGAGCCGGTAAAAAATCGTCGCAGCGAAACGGGATCGTACAGGGGAAAACGACATGATTGGGCAAGAGGTTCTCACGCAAACGAGCGAAAACGAGGCATTGCGACTGCAACTGTTGCATGCCCAACGCCTCAGTAGCGTCGGGGAATTGGCATCGAGCGTGGCACACGAATTCAACAACATCCTGACGACGATCATCAACTACGCGAAGCTCGGCGTTCGCGGGCAAGATCCGACCGGCCAAACGCAGGCGTTCGAGCGGATCCTTCGCGGCGGGCAACGTGCGGCCACGCTCGTCAACAGTATGCTCGGGTTCGCACGCAACAACGCGAACCAACGCGAACTCACCGACATCGTCAAACTCGTCGAGGAAGTCCTCATCCTCACCGAAAAAGATCTCGGCAAGCACCGCGTGCAGATCGAAAAACGCTTCCACGGGCGGCCGACGTCGATTATCGTACCGGGTCAAATCGAACAAATCTTGGTCAACCTCGTCCTCAACGCGCGGCAAGCGATGCCGAACGGCGGACGTCTCAAAATTGACGTCCGCGAGATCGTCGCAACCGAGACGGTCGAGATCGCAATCGCCGACACGGGCGTCGGCATCGCGCCGGAAAACCTGCGATCGATCTTCGAGCCGTTCTTCACGACGAAACAACCCGACGAACAAGGTCGCGGCGGTACGGGATTGGGGCTGAGCGTTTGTCGGCAAATCATCGAACAACATCAGGGTCGTATTCGCGTGGAAAGCGTGATCGGCAAAGGTTCGACGTTCATCATTAAACTGCCTAAGCGCCTGACCGACGACCGCGAATAAAGTGGCGACAATCGCCCGCGAGCCGGTCTACCCACTCGCGGGTCAAATTTTGCAAAACAAGTCGGTACCATTCGACCCGAAATGTGACCGTTATCGACGCAGATTCGTTTCCGCTTCGCTCCATTTCGTAATTCAACTGTACGTTCCCGTTCGACTTGACCGCTTTTGCCAGATACCGTATGACCCCAAACACCATCGCGCGGCACCTGCCCGTTTTGCCGCTGGAAACGCTGACTTTGCTCGATCCGAAGCCCGGCGAGACGTGGGTCGATTGCACGACTGGCGTCGGCGGGCACGCGAAATTGATTGCCGAGCGGATCGCCCCGAATGGCCATCTGTTCGGGCTGGATCAGGACGACGCGATGCTCGCTCTCGCCGCGGTGACGCTGCAAGGGCTGCCGTTCACGCTGATTCGTGCGAACTTCGATCAGCTCGACGACGTGCTGAAGAACGCGGGGCTGGGTGCAGTCGATGGCGTGCTCGCCGACCTCGGGTTTTGCTCGGATCAGATGGACGACCCGACGCGCGGCTTCAGCTTCCAGCACGATGGGCCGCTCGATATGCGGCTCGACCGCAACGGCGGGCAGACGGCGGCGGACCTCGTGAACCGCCTGAGCGAGGGCGGGCTGGCGGACTTGATATTCGAGTACGGCGAAGAGCGACATAGCCGCAAGATCGCGCGGCGGATCGTCGAACGGCGGCAAACGCAACCGTTCGCCACGACAGCCGATCTTGCCGACGTGGTGAAACATAGCGTACCGTGGGGGCCGGATACGCGGCGAATCCACCCGGCGACGCGGACATTCCAGGCATTGCGGGTGGCGGTGAACGACGAACTCGGCGCGCTGGATCGCCTGCTGGCGATCTTGCCGAAAGTCGTGAAACCGGGTGGCCGCGTCGGGTTGATTAGCTTCCATTCGCTGGAAGATCGCCGCGTGAAGATGGCGTTTCGCGGGCAACCGGTATGGCAACCGGTGAACAAGAAGCCAGTGGAAGCGACCGATGTGGAATCGGCGCGAAACCCACGATCCCGCAGTGCGAAGTTGCGGGTGGCGATACGAACGTAAAGTCAACATAAGGTGTTCACGGATGAGCGACCTCAACACACTCGGTTTCGACCCCATTTCGTTGCCCGTGCTACCGGCGATGAAGCCGCTCGCGGAGCCATCGTACGGTTCGACGTTGCTTCCGCCGTTGCCGAAACCGACGACGCCCGTGCAGGCCCCACTGTTGGCCCCCGCGCCGATGTCGAGCATGAAGCCACTGCCGCCCACCCCACCGAGCGTCAAACAAACACCTCCGACCGAGCCAGCGAAACCGCCAGTGTCGTCGTCGTACGCCTGGCTACCGGAGTTCGCGCGATCGTTGTTAAAGCCGACGCGCCAGAAGGGCGTCATCACCACGGGGCTGGTGAGTTTGGCCGTCGGCGCGGGCGTGTTACGCATGGTCTGGCCACCGCCAGTGCCGAACCGGGCCGTAGCCGAAGTAGAAGTCGCCGAGCCGGACAAAACCGAAGCCCCACTGCCAGCCGTGCCTATCACGCCACTACTCGATGTGAAGGTTCCCGAGATTTCGCTCGCACAGTTTAAAGTGAACGTGCCTGCGCCAACCGTTACAGATACGCCGCCGTTCGAGTTGCCGAAGATGACGTTCGACTCGCCGAAGATTGAAGTCAATGAAACGTCGCCGCAGCCAGTGGTACGAATTCCCGACCCGGTTCGACCGACGCGACATCCGGCCATCACGCTCGTCAGTGCTTTGGAACCGGTGGTAGCCCCGCCGGTAGTCGCGGACCCACCAAGTACGCCGACGATCCCGAACATCGATTGGAGCGTGCCGAAGATCATCGAATTACCGATGGTTGTACTCACCGGCGTCACGCCGCCCGCGCCTGTGGCACCCATCTTGACTTCGCCCGTGGTGCCAACGTTACTCACGCCGCTAGTGGCGGTACCTGCGGTCGTACTGCCCACGCTCGATGTTCCCGCACCGAAGACACCGATCATCGAATTGAAGAAGCCCGAAGCGAAATCCGACGTGCCGATGCCGAAGATCGAAGCCGTGGTTCCGGTTTTACCGAAGATCGAAGTGACGCCCACACAGCCGAATATCGACGTTAATCCAGTGCTGCCCGAACCGGCGAAACTGGAACCGTTCGACGTGAAGCCTGTCGCACCGGTTGCGGTCGTGCCAGCTGTCGGCGAAACTCGCACCGATTACGACGTCGATTTGCACTACCCGAAGGGCGGTGGCGAAACCTGGGCGAGCGTCAGCAAGCAGTATCTCGGCGACGACCGTTACGGCGAAGCGCTGAAAGCTTACAACCGCAACGCAACACTCTCGCAAGTGCCCCGCGTCGAGATTCCGCCGATCCACGTCCTCCGCAAAAAGTACGCGACGCTGATCGGCCAACCGGTCGCCACCGCCACCGAGAAATCGAACATCGAATGGGCCGCCGCACCGGCCGTACGGCCAACCTCTGGTGGTTACCGCCAGTACGCGATCCCGACCGGCGGCATGACGATGAAGGAAGTCGCGAAGGCCGCCTACGGCGACGAAAACCTCTGGGGCAAAATCTGGGACTTGAACCCCACCCAGCGCGCCGACGAAGCGATGCGAGCCGGTACGAAGATCTTACTGCCTACAGATGCGAAGATCGGCGAGTGAGCGGGTTCGTAGTCATGACTCACGCTCCGCGGACGAAACTCGGAAAGCGCGGGATGCCGCCGTCGGTGAGTTCCTGGTAACGGAAAGTGATCGTCGTGCCGATGGCGGGCGGGTTCGCACGTTCTTTATCTTTGAAGCCGGTGCCGACGCTGAAGCGTTTGCCGTTCGGCAACTGCACTGCGAGCGCCCCGAGCCGCCCTTTGTGCTTGCCTTTGCCCGGCTCGTGCCCGACCACAACCGCCTCGGCATCGTGGAATCGCTTCACTTTCAACAGCGTATTCGACCGCCCCGCGACGTACTTCGATCCGGGTTGCCGCAGCATCAACCCCTCACCGCCGAGTTGTTCGACCCGCGCCAGTTCGATACGCAACTGTTCGACGCTCGTGCAAAGTTGTTGATCGAGCAACGAGGTATACGTCGCGTTCCACGTCGCGATCTGCAATTTGAGATAGGCCATGCGGACCTCGAACGGCCCCACGATGGCAGGGGCATCGAACACGAGGAACTTCACGTCCTTCCAATGCTCGCTTTGATCTTGGCGGCGAACGATGCTCACAGTGCGTTGAAATGCCTTGCGTGCGATCCAGAGTTCGCCATCGAGCGGCACCGCGGGCAGCCCAGCAGTGAACCACGACGGCGCGTGATAGAGGTTCCCTTGGCGCGATAAAAACTGTTTGCCGTCCCAGTACGCACGCACGCCGTCGAGCTTTTCGCTGAGCCACCACCCGCTGAGGTCTTGCGCGTTGTCCCAACTCTCGGCGAGCAGGATCGGTGGCCCCGCAGTCGCTTCGCTATCCGTCACCGGCTTCTGCGGCAGTGCCCCACCGATGCGCGTTTCCTCTGCCGCATCGCCGCGATACTTCCGTAAATGCTTGCAGGTTCGGCGCTCGATCGTCGTCGATTGGTTTCGCCACGCGGGACACGAACACGAGTAGACGCCGCCGATATTCTTCAGCACGTACGGCTTCGAGCCGGACCCTTGCATCTCGGCGGTTTCGCCATCGGCAATGTCGTTCATTATGGCCTCGGGATTTAATCCGCGCGCAAGTCGCGCAGCAGGCTCTGAATTGTCTTCGCGGCATTCAGGGTTTTGCGTAAGGTTATGCGCGTCGGCGGTTGATCCGGTCCCGCTTCCAGCTTCGCAAATTGATTGCCAATCTCTGCGGCAAACCCGGCTAACTGTGCGGTCAGCTCGACTTCGACTTCTTGTAGCCGGTCCGGTTCGGCACGCGCTTCTTCGATCCGTTCGCGAAGTTCCATCATCTCCATGAGGAAGCCCTGATCGAGGTTCTTTTCCTCGCGCGCGGATGGCCCACCGAGCAACGTCAGCAGATATTCGCCGCGCCGAAACGGGTCGCGCAGCGTGACGTAGCCTTCGTTCAGAGCCGCAGTCAGTTCCAGACTCGCGCGTTGTTCCAGATCCCCGCCGAGATGGTGGAAATCCGGGTGCAGTTCGCGCGACCGTGCGAGATACTCGCGTTCCACCGTGGCAGGGTCAACGGAAAAGCGCCTCGGTAAACCGAGGCGCTCGAAGTAATCGGGCATATCTGTTCCTACATCGAGAACGAGCTACCGCAACCGCAGGTCGTCTTGGCGGAGGGGTTCGACACGCTGAAGCCGCGTTTGTTCAGGTCGTCGTGGAAATCGACGGTGACGCCATCGAGGTACAGCGAGCTACGTTTGTCGACGACGATATCGACGCCGTGAATGTTGAAGGTGTCGTCGAGCTTTTCGTTGACGATTTCGTCGAGGTCGAGCTTGTGCTGGAAACCGCTACAACCGCCGCCGACGACGCGGAGGCGAAGGTAGAGCTTGCCGGCGGTGCCTTGCTCGGCGACGATTCGCTTCACTTCGGATGCGGCGCGATCCGTGACGACGATCGGTGCGGCCTTGGGGGCAGCATCGCTCATTTGCAACGTGGGCGTGGGTTGTTCGAGTGTGCTCGTGGACATCGTGAAAACTTCCTTCTGTGTGGTGTGACCGTTAGGGGATTATATACGCCATTACCCGGCGACGGTAGCCAGTTCTGCCTTCTCGGCGACCCGATCCTGTTTTTCTTGGTAATTCTTGACCGCCGCCTTGATCGCATCTTCGGCGAGCACCGAACAGTGAACCTTCACCGGCGGCAGCGCGAGTTCTTCGACGATCTGCGTGTTCTTGATGCCGAGCGCCTCGTCGACGGTCTTGCCCTTGAGCCACTCGGTCGCGAGGCTGCTGGAGGCAATCGCGGAGCCGCAACCGAAGGTCTTGAATCGCGCATCTTCGATGACGCCCGTCAGCGGGTTCACCTTAATTTGCAGCTTGAGGACGTCGCCGCACTCCGGCGCGCCGACGAGGCCCGTGCCTACGCTGGCGTCTTTGACGTCCAAGCTCCCCACGTTCCGCGGGTTGCCGTAATGTTCGAGAACCTTGTCGCTGTATGGCATGGAATGCTCCTTTGAGGTAGAGGAAAGTCGTCAGTTGTTTATCGCAATCGCGGCCCCGAGGGCCGCCAGTACAAGGCCGAGGCTGTCCAAATACAGGCGGTTCGCGTGTAGCGTGACAACGTCGCCGTCCAGTTTGAGGAACTGCCAGTCTTCGCCGGTCGTGAGGACGCCGTACAGTGGGGCGGTCAAGCCAGCCCGTTCGTTGAACAGACGGGCCGCGACCATCTGAGCCACGCACTGCCCCAAACCCAGTTCGATATCTCCCCGTTTCGCCTCCATGATCGTCACGAGCGGTGCTCGCAATCGTGGCACTGCGACGGTACGGGCGAGGATGTAGTCGCACTCTCCGACCAGACCGCGGCTGGGGTCCACATCCAACCGTTGGCCGGAGAAAATCGCCAACTCGCCGGACACAAGTTCGCGGCAGGCCAACAGGATGGGCGCGACAATAAACTCGGACCGGGCCTTCTCGCTCACCATGGCCGCGCTCATCCGGCCGCGCCGGTGGATGTCCTTCAACCAGTCTGGCACGGGCAGTGGCGTCAACCCCGGAAAGAGGTCCCCAATGCCAGTGGTCAACCCGAGTCGCTGTTCGGCCGATTCGAGAGTGAAGTCGGCGTACGCCATCGCTCCTCCGATAATCATGGAACAGCAAAATACTATCGGCGTCTCCACCAAGAGTAAAAAACCACCCATAGCACCATATCAATCAACATAAAAATCATATCGAATACGGGCTGGGTTCCAATCGCGGCGATTTTGGGTGCCGGTGAATGATTCCACCACTTACCCACCCACCCATCCCTGGAATCACGCCGAATTTCGGAATCAACC
>JAYVQG010000020.1:0-12121 GCA_043757025.1 Limnoglobus sp. | reverse complement strand
TCCGCTCCGGAGCCTACGATGCTGCACGACCGCTCACCCGCCGAACTCACGCCGCACGAACGCTACATCGAACTCGCAGTGATCCTCGCCACGGCACTGCGTCGCCTGCGGGATCGGGCTGCGTTATCCGCTTCGCCACCCTCCGAGAATGTCTCGGAATGTCTCGAAATATCTAGGAAACGAGCTTGAACTCGTTCGCGAAGCGAGCGTTACTGGTGTCGCGTGTGCGAGCAGATCGAGGCGATGCCGGTGCAACGGATCGCGCCCGCCGACGCGGCTGCGGCGTTTCGGGAGTTCGAGCCGATCTCATCACCGAGACCGGCTACGAGCGACTCAGCCAGCACACGATCTCGCTAACTGAAAGCAAAAACAACTACGGAATCCTTTGTTTTCCGTAGTGAATTCTGCTGTTTTCAATCTTTAATCGTTCATCCGGCAAGTGCATATTTCCCGCTGGCCAAAAGGAGGAACGTGCCGTTTCTCGAAGGGTAACCACCAAACTTTGCCCAATCAAGTACGCCAATGCCTTCGGGGTTCGCTACGCTGCCCTGTCCCGAGCCATTCCCCAAGAGTGATTATCCACATGTGGCGAACCTCTATGGGAGCTTGCGGGGCGGCGGAAGCACTTCTGCGCTTGGTCCGGGCAGCGTGGATGGGCAAGGTAGTTGTTCGATTTGCAGTAACCCCGCAACATCCGCTACGGCCGTCCACATGGACTCCAAGGCTTCGACGTAACTCAAATTGCTCTCCACCACAGTTCGTTGAGCCTGCAAATATCGCGCGAAGTCGAAAACGCCTTTAGTGTAACCTTCCTGGGCCAACTTCTGGGCTTGGCGTACATTTGGGAGAATTTCCTTTTCGTACTGCTCTACGAGTTGGCGGTTGGCACGGTACCGCCCTAGAGCGTCGGCGACCTTCTGGAGTTGTTCGTTTTGGGCAACTTTCAGACTCATCTCAGCATCCCGGATGTCGGCGATAGCCGCCCGGATATTCCCCTGGTTCTGATTCCAGACCGGGACAGGGAAAATCAGGTTCAGGGCAAACGACTCGGTGCTCGGCTTCACCCCGAACTGATACACGGGGCCGATGTTGACGTTCGGATACGGTTCTACCTTCGCCCGTTTGAGAAGAATGTGCCGCCGGGTAATCTCAACTCGGGAAACCCGGATCAACGTGCTGCTGTTGATCGCGTATTGGCGGACCAGTTCTTCATCGAAGTCGGGCAGGCAGTCGTTGATCAGGTCTCCAAACACTTCTGCCGTCTCGACACCGGGAACACCTGCGATCGCGGCCAACTGTTTTCGCGCGCTGGCCAGCTTCGTTTCCGACAGTCGGAGGTTCGCTCGCACTTGCTGGAAATCGACGGCCAACAACAGGGTGTCGATGCGGTTCGTTTCCCCTGCATTCTCGAGCTTTTTGCCTGTATTGGCGGCGGTTTCCGCAATGATGAGCAAGCCGTTCAACACCTTGACTCGTTGCTGGATCGAGAGAACAGAGTAGTATTGACGCCGCACGTCGGTCAGGAGTTGTATACGGTTCTGATCGAATGTGATTTGGGCTTGTCGGAATGCCTCGTGCGCTGCGGCCGTGTCCAACCGCAGTTTTCCCATGGTTACAATTTCCTGAGAGAAACCTGCGACGAGCATCGTATTCCGACCGGCGAATGTCTGTGGATTCCCACCGTCGAAATTGGGGTTCGGGTACAGACTCGCTTGAAGGGTCTGCCCGCGGGCCGCTTCTACCTTTGCCGCGTCCCGCTGAAGGATCGGGTTGTGAGCCTGAGCGTACTGAAACAGTAGATCCAGTGTCAACTTGCCGGAAACCTCCGGCGCGATGGCTGCTGGTAGCGCCGTGGAAATCGGCTCGGTGTATTGCGCAGAGCGAACCGCCGAAGTCGGGCTTTCGGCACCGTCAGCCGACTTCAGTATCGCGGCAGGCACTAAAAGATCGGATCTGTTTTTCCCACCGCCCGCGCAACCGAGAATCCCTGTTAGAAGGAGGCCGAGAAATGCGTCAACGGGACATCGAAGTTTCATACGGGCCATCTCTCCACCTCCGTGCAGTTTCGCTTCTTTATCATCGAACGAACTTTCGCGGTTAGTACCGCCACTCCGCCCGTAAAAAGACGCCTCGCACGGAAAGATCGAAGTTCGAGTCGTCCGTCCGCCCCAAGTTCCACCACTGCTCGAATTGATACCCCGCGATGACCCGCGAACGACCGATCCGATCGAGACGCCAGGCGAAACCCAACTCGGTACCGACTACCGTAGCTGCGTTACTCCTCGAAGGATCCCGGCGGGCCACGTCAGAAATGAGGCCGGATTCGTTTCGGACGCTCGTGCCGAAGTTCTGCTGGGTGCGGCCGAGCAACCCAGCGGAGTCGAAGCGGGTGTAAAACTCGATCGGATACGAGAACAATTGCTTCGACCACTCTAGGCCGAAGTGTGGCCCAGCACCCACGAAGTGGCTGGAAAACCGGTTCTCGATCGTACTGCCGAAAGTAAACGAATCGAGGTAAGCAGTCGCCAGACGGACGCCAAACGCCAACCGCAAGTCGCGAAATGGCCCGAACCGGTTCTCGGCCAGCCACTCGCTCGAAACGTAGTCGAGGTCGAACGCGTTAAAATCGAATCTGCTACGCGAGCCGTTTCCAGCACTCGATTCGTTCCCAGAGGTTGCCAGGAAGTGGTAGCCCAACCTCACGTCGCCGCGACCATCGGAAAATCGGTAGCCTAACTCGAACCGCGGAGAAATCGTCCGATTCAGTTCAGCCACCGGCACGCTTACTGGATCCGTAAACGCGGGTCCGATAGCCGTTCCCGACGTAATTCGATTGGTGATTTGTGGTTTGACGAGAGCGATGTTTAGTATCGCGTACCATCCGACCGCCGTGTCGTGCCGTTCCAGACTATATGGTTCCAGAGATAGCAGAGGATCGGGAGACTGAGCGGAAACTCCGTATGGTCCCACAGTTTTGGGACGAGCTATCTCAGAGCGGAGTGGCTCGCTGACTGTAAGCACGGAAGGGTTCAGGTCAGCTGGGTTTTGTGCTTGCCCTATGTACGCCCACGAAAAGCCGATGACCGCGACCAAGGCACCGCGAACGAGAGGGATTATCCGTGCCACTGACTGCCTCCACACTTGTAGGGAGTCGGAGGACCGACACATTTATCGGTCTAAACTCTTTTACTTTTATCGGGAGAATCGGCAGGAAACTGAAGCCGATCTTCTGAATTTAGCGGTTATAGGGGCCGAGCGACTTGCATCTACAAAAGTTCGACCGAATCGATTAAGCCTGGGGTACGGTTCAAAATCGGGGCGATTTTGGGTAACACGGGAATGACTCTGGCAGGTATTATTCGTCCTGAAATCATTCCCGACCTGTCCCCCACGCCTCGCTTTACTCTTTGGCGTCGAGAATCAATGTCCCATTTCGCCGGCCCCCGCAGGCGGAACCCGTTTTCCGTAGAAGCTGTACAAAACCGGAACGAGGTTCAAGCACAAAATCGTGGCCACCATCCCGCCGACCACCACCACCGCCAGTGGCTTCTGGGATTCGGATCCCATCTGAGTCGAGAGCGCTGCGGGCATCAGGCCGAGCATCGCAGCCAGGGCGGTCATAAGAATCGGGCGAACGAGATGTCCCGTTCCCTCCAGGATCGCCTCCCGAAGCTCCACCCCTTTCGCCCGCTTTGCGTTAAACGCGGAGACGAACAGGAGGCCGTTCATGACTGCCACGCCTAGGATCGAGATGAAGCCAACTGCTGCCGAAATGTTGAAGTACAACCCGGCCAGCTTGAGTGCCCAGACGCCGCCGATCCCCATCGCGAGCACATTCGCGAATACCACCGCGGCATCGAGGAACGACCGGAAAGCGAGGTACAGCATCAGGGAGATAAGCACCATCGATACTGCGAACATCTGGGCCATCCGCCGTTCGGCTTCTTGCATTTGCCGGAACTCACCGCTCCACTCGGTACGGTAAGGCGGCTGGATAAGAGGTTCCACTTTGGACCGGGCCTCGTCCACTGCTCCCGCGAGATCGCGACCGCGAACCTCAAACTTAATGGCGATGAATCGCTGCCCCTGCTCGCGGTAAATGGTCGAGGCACCGGGGCGGAGGAAAGAACCGGCTTCGTCCGGCTGCCCCTTCGAGTTTCGAGGCGTTACCAAGTCGATCAACCGACGGGTCGGCGTATTTGTAGAAATCGCTGCCGCGTTGAAGGCGCTGCCCGTCGGCGACGGAAGCGTCTGCGTAGTTCCGGTCGGAGAAAGTCCGGTCGCGCTCCCGCCGACTGGAGTACCAGCTACCGCAACGCGGTTGTCGCTCGTAACGATATTGGTGACCGGTACGGGAATGGCCAGGATCGCCATCTCGTCGGCACGCAGCCGCTCGGGCCAGCGGACCGTCACGTCGAAAGTTTTCTCACCCTGCTGCATCTGGGTAGAGGCCTTGCCCCCAACGGCCGACCGAATCACTGACTGGACGTCCGTTGCCGATACGTTCCAATAGGCGCACTTACGGCGATCGATCGGAAACTCCAGGTTCGATTGTCCCTGGATGCGGAACACGCCAGCGTTTTCAATACCGGGAATCGCAGACAGCGCGGTTCGCACTCGCCCTGCGGTCGACTCCAAGTTGTCCAAGTCGGGTCCGAAGATCTTGATCGAGTTCTCGCCCTTCACGCCCGAGAGTGCCTCCATCACGTTGTCCCGGATAATCTGAGAGATATCCCAGTTCGCGCCAGGGAAGTTCTGCTCCAGAGCCTCGCTGAGATCGGCAATCAACTCGGGCTTGGTTCGGGGACGACCGCGAGCGAGATTCGTCGACCATTCGCCCTGCGGTCGAAGGGGAATGTTCGCCTGCATCTCGTAATAGCCACCGGTATCCATCCCGTCGTTCGGGCGGCCAATGTTGGTCGGAATTACCAGGAATTCCGGAAACTGTTGGGCGACCTGGCGGAAATGGCGAGCCCGTTCGACCGACTCTTCAAAGGACATGTTCACCAAGAATGTACCGCGAACCAACATGCCGCCTTCCTCGAGTTCTGGCATGAACTCCCGACCCGTGTTGGCCGCGACAACACCAGTGAAACAGATCGCGGCCACGTATACGGCGAGTGCCAGCCAGCGGACTGCAAGCAGCATCTTTAACTGCGTCAGGAATAGCCATTGCCAGGTCCGTACGAGGCGGTTGTCTGGCTTCGGTCGGAAATTACGTAACAATAACACGCAGAGTACCGGCGAGACGGTTAGGGCCAGGATCAGCGCGCCGACGAGAGCAAAGGCGTAGGTGTCGGCCATCGGGCCGAAGATTTGCCCTTCTGGGCCTGTCATCGTGAACAGCGGGAGTAGCGCACAGACCATAACAGCGGTAGCGAACAAAACGCTTCGCTGGACGCTCGCCGAGGCACGGGCGATCCGCTCGGCCATAGGCCGGTCTGAATCTTCCCCTTGCGACAGCCTCCGGTAAACGGAGTCCACGATGATCACGGTGGAGTCTACGATGATCCCGAAGTCGACTGCACCGATGGACAGCAAATTGGCTGACTTGCCGCGCAGGTAAAGCACTCCGAAGGCGAACAAGAGGGCGAGCGGGATGTTGATCGCCGCGATCAAGGCCGCACGGATGTTGCTGAGGAACATGAGCAAAATGGTCGTCACGAGAGCCATGCCGACGAGTAGGTTCTCGTTCACAGTTTCGGTGGTGCGGTCAATGAGGGTGCTACGATTGTAATACGTGACGATCTTCACTCCCGGCAGAAGCTTGCCAGAAGTATTCAGGTCGTCGATCTTGGCCACGACATCCCGGAGGGCTGGCAAGGACTCCCGCCCCTTCCACATCAAAACGACCCCCTGGACGACATCTTCCTCGTCTTCCCACTCGACCGACCGGTCTGGTTTGACGACCGGTTTGCCGTCCGAACCGACCTTCGGTCGGCTGATGGCCGCTAGCCCCAACCGCGTCTGATACCCCACCACGACCCCGCGAGCCAACAGCGCCTCGTCGTCCACCCGTGGGGCTCCGTCCGAGTCCAGAATCGGGCCGCCATCGACTAACTGATCGACGCGAATAGGCACGTTGTTCACGCTAACTACGACGACCTGACGGACTTCCAAGCAACGGCGCGCCTCTTCTGCACGCAGCAACTTCGCCGCTTGGACTGGGTCGGTCAAGCCTAGCACGAGTTGGTGTGGGTCTTGCCCCTGGCCGAACAAGCCGAGCGAGCGAACGATAATGGTGCCGTGACCCGAGGTGAGGTTGTCGCCACTGCCGTTGGTGTTGGCTCCACCCAGTGCGGTTTCGAGTTGAGCGAGGGTCAGTCCATACCGCTTCAGCTGATACGGGTCGGGCTGTACCTCGTAACGCTTAACCGTACCGCCGACCCCGCTCACACCGACGATGCGCGGCACCCGTCGGATCTCTCGCTCGACCACGAAGTCCTCCAGCGTCTGGAGGTCGTTGAGCGTATACACGCCTTTGCCGGTAGCTGGGTCTTTCGGGTTCACCAGCGTGAATCGCAGGATTTCTCCAACAGGAGAGGCGGGCGAGATCTCCGCACGAATGCCCGGCGGCAAATCGACGCTCGCCAGACGGTTCAAAACCTCCTGGCGAGCCTTCCAGTAGTCCGTGGCGTAATCGAACTGGTTGCGGATGTGCGACAGCCCGAACAGAGATTTGCTTCGGGTGACCTCGAGTCCTGGCATTCCAGCGAGTGCGACTTCTAACGGGACGGTCACCTGCCGCTCGACCTCCTCGGCACTCGCTCCAGGGTACTGTACGATCACCTCAATGATGGCCGGGGCCGGGTCTGGGTACGCCTCGATATTCACGTGCGTAAACGCAAACCCACCGCCAATGAGAAGGAAGGCTGTTAGTATCATTACGATCAGCGGGTTAAACACCGCCCAGTCGATCAGCTTGCGAACCATCTCACTCACGATTTGTAAGGGTAAGTGTTTCGTTGCATCGACCGCGAAACAACTTGACCAAGAAAATTGAAACGTAGGTAACCTGTACTAATACTTCACGCGGTCGGAAATGACACGTTATCGGTCTAACAATCCATTCTTGTTAGCCCGACGCGCTAGCGCGCTAGCGAGGGATTACTGTCGTTTCTGCGATGTCGTGCCTTCTTGCGGGTTCCCTCGCTGGCTAACAAAAACGTATCGAATCACACCGCTCGAAGTAATCATCAGATCTTACACTAATTTACGTCCGGAGTGGGCAGTTGATCGATTGCCTGGCGGAGGAGCAGAGAACCGCTCGTGACTACCCGATCCCCGGCGTGGACACCATCGTTGCTCGCCCGAACGTAGATCACCTCTCGGAAACGCCTAACCACGCTGACCGACCTTCGAACGAACCGGCTCTCGTGCGAATCGGGTTCCACGAAGACGACGCTCTCCCGCCCGTCCTCAACGACTGCGGTCGCGGGCAGTTCGAGTTCTCCGGATGGCTGTGGGAGTTCGACCGTAACGGTCACGGATTGACCGGCTTTCAGATCCCCGTCCGGATTTTCCACACTTCCGCACACGAGTGCGGTGTGCTGAGCGGGGTCGATCACAGCTCCGATTCGGCTTAGCGTACCGGGGAACATAGCACCATGTCGGGACGAGAGTGCGACCGTCCACCGGATCGGTTGAGGAAGTGCTTGAAGGAGTGCTAGGTCTTCTTCGTACACGTGAGCCCAAACCGTCAGCCGTGAAATGTCTCCGATCACGAACAGAGTCGTGGTCATGTCGATGATGTCACGGGCAGCGACATTCTTTTCGAGGATCACACCGTCTTGCGAAGCCCGGACTTCGACCCTCGCCCAAGTTCGTTTCGCAGTCGAATCGCGCACCGCCTGAGATCCTCCGAGAGTGTCCGCTTTGGCGGCGACGGATTCAATCTCATCGTCGCTCAACTGCCAAGCCCGAAGGGTCGATTCGGCCTTGGCAACTGCGTTCTCACTCGAACGCACCGCGGCCTCGGCTTCGCGAATTTGCTTCAACGCGATCACTCCCTCGGTCAAGCTCTTGTAGCGGACCAGATTATCACGATCGAGTTTCAACCGGGAAAGGGAGTCTAACAGCTCGTTCTTCTTCTCGCCCAAGTCCTTGCTCCAGACTACGGCTAAGAGGTCGCCATTGCGAACTCGGTCCCCGACCTGAAACGCTGCGGAAAATGTCGATCCCTCCGCTCGACGGCCTATCTCCATGACCTCGCCAGGGAACCGCGATCGGACCCGAGACAGCCGCTCGTTGTCCAGCGCCAAGTTCCCTTGGAAGGGGGGAAGTCGGATCGGGCGAGTCGGGAGCAACACGACCGCGACTTTGAGGCCCATCTTCGTGGCTGTATCGGCAGGTAGGACAATCCCATCCGGGCCGAAACGTTTTACTTTCCCAGCCTGCGTCGTATCCGATTGACCGGGAAGGTTCGCTGCGGCAGGCGCGGCGGTCGATTTCGACATCGTGTTGGCAACATGAGCTGCCATGACGCCGGAAGCCAACACCGCTACACATAATACGAAGCTCCGTAGGGTCCAAAACGTCTTGACCAAGAACGCATACATAATATTAGCTCCGACCCACGTCAGGTGCGTACAACAAACGTCTCTCGTTAACTGCAAAAGCGATACCGTTCCAAACAGTTTCACGCAAGTATCTGACTGGCAAGGAGTAACACCGAAATGCCGTGCGGGGATGCGATTGTGCGTCAACCAGCTGTGGCAGCATAACGACCAGCGCGTTGAGCGGCACTCGCTCACGTTTTTCTTTCGTCATTCACTGTCTGAACCACTCTCGCGGCCAGCGGAGATTCCTAACGATCGGAGCTTGTGGCGAAGACTACCGCGAGTAATGCCCAAAAGTTCGGCAGCACGAAGTTGATTCCCGCTGGTCTGTTCTAACATGCGAGAGAGCAGTTGCCGTTCCATCAGTTCTAAGGTTTCGGCATACAGTTCCCGAGAACCCGTCGCCAACCGAGCGGCAATGAAGCCGTCCCAGTCCAGTGACGATGAGCCGGGGGACGTAAGGTTTGTGCGCCCCCACAGTTCGCCCGACACCCGCGGTAGGAGTTCGGATGCATCGGCCTGGGACGACTTCGGTGCGAACGCCAAGAACGTCGGGAGCATAACCGTGCCGGTCATTCGGAGAGTGGCTTGTTTCAGTACGCTCTGCAATTCTCGCACATTTCCCTGCCATGGATACGCACGAAGGGCTTCGCGGGTTTCGAGTGGGACGAACGGCAGCGGACGGTCGAGTTCTCGGCCGAAACGAACCAAGTAGTAATCGGTCATCAGGTCGATATCGTCCCCGCGTTCCCGGAGCGGTGGCAAAACTATGGGAAATACGTTCAGCCGGAAGTACAAATCCTGGCGGAAACGACCGGCCGCGACACGTCCCTCCAAGTCCACGTTGGTAGCGGCGATTACGCGGACGTCGGTGACCACCGTCTCGTTCCCGCCAACGCGCTCGAACCGCTGCTCTTGTAGCACCCGCAGCAGTTTAACCTGGGCCAGTAACGACATGTCGCCGATTTCGTCGAGGAAAAGTGTGCCGCCCGAACACTGCTCGAATTTACCAATCCGCTTTCGGTCGGCTCCAGTAAAAGCACCTTTCTCGTGTCCGAACAGTTCGCTCTCGATCAGCCCATCGGGTATCGCCCCGCAGTGGATTGCCAGAAACGTCTTGTCGGCCCGCTTGGAATGCTGGTAGATGGCCCGCGCAACCAACTCTTTTCCTGTCCCACTCTCCCCAGTGATCAGAACGGTCGTGTTCGTAGCAGCGACCTGACCGATCGCCTTGTATACGTCCTGAATAGCGTCGCACCGTCCTACCAAGACGTCCGCCTTGTCCGATGGCGGAGCAACTGTCGATACGATTGCCGGAACGGTCATCAGGCGACCGGACGCACACGCTCTCTCGATAACCTCCCGAAGCCGGTCGTATTGGAGCGGTTTGAGTAAGTAGTCGAATGCCCCCCGCTTCATAGCCTCAATGGCCAAGTCGGTCGTCCCGTGACCAGTGATTAGGATAATCGGGATCCGTGCATCGATCTGTTTGATCCGATCGAAGGCTCCGAGCTTGTCGGCGTCCGGAAGGTGTACGTCGAGGATCACCACATCCGGTCGGCCGGCGACAACTTGCTCCAAACCCTCGACCGCAGTGCGTGCGGAGCGGGTCACGTATTCCGGCGAATGGAACGCTTTACGAAATGCGTGTTGGATCACTGGCTCGTCATCGATCAACAGTATTGTCGCCATGGGTATTGGGTTTCGAGTTTTGAAGTTCAGAATGACGGAGAGGGAGTCGAACCACAAATGATGCTCCGCCTTCTAAGCGGTTTGAACCGCGGATCGTCCCTCCGTGTTCCTCGACGATACGCTTCGAGATCACTAATCCCAGACCCAGACCCGTATCCTTTCCGGTGGCAAACGGCTCGAACAGCCGCGGGAGGATCTGGGAGGAAATCCCCGGCCCAGTGTCTGTGACATTCAGTTCAATGCGATCTCCGTCATCGCTCGAGTGTACGTACAGGCCCAACTGCCCGCCGAGCGGCATTGCGTCCAAAGCGTTCAGAATCAGGTTGACAACTACCTGCCGGAGTTGTTCGCGATCGGCGTCGAGGTGACATATTTCGGCCGGTGTGACGAGATGGATCGCGGTCCCTTGCTGGTCGATACGGCCCCCGGTCAGTGCGAGCGCATCATGAACGACTTGGGCGAGATCGCAAGTCGATCTGCTCAGTTTCGGTGGCCGTGCGAAGTCGAGAAAATCTTGTAAGCACCTCTCGATTCGATGCAACTCTTGCTCGATTAAGTCGATGTCTTCATCGGTCAGTCCACCGGCGGAAGGATCGTTGCGGGCCGTCTGGAACAGCAGCAGGATCGAGGTGAGCGGGTTACGGATCTCATGCGCTAAGCCGGCGGCCAGTTGGCCGAGAGCGGCCATTCTCTCTACCCGGTGAACCTCCCGTTCTCGGCGTTGGAGACGGACGACCGCATGTTCAATGCGGATCAGCAGATCGTCGTCCCCGTTTTGAAATGGCTTCCCAGCCCGTTGCCACTCAACTGTCGTCACCTCTGGCCCTAGCAAGTCTGCTGCCCCTTGAACCCGGACTAGGAATTGTTGGATCGTTCGCCGCAATCCACGGGAAAGACCGTACCCGAGAACGAGGCCGGCGACCGACCCCAATCCCCCAATGACGGCCAGCCCCCAGATGAGTTGGTGCAGAGACGCACGGTGTTCCCGCTGCGACTGATCGACCTGCCCCATGTTAAACTCCTGTAGTTCTTGACATGCTGGCAGGGTGTCCTGTTGTAGGTGACGAACTAATTTTGATGGCACTTCCGAACTTTTATCGGCTAGAGCCCAAAGAGTCAGGTATTGACGGTAACTGACTATAATTCGACGAACCAGTTCTTGCTCGTGCTCTTTGTCCGCGAATCGCTCGATATCGGCGAGGTGTGTTTCGGCCCTTTTGTGTAGAGAGTCCACGTCCTTAATCCCTCGTTCGTGGAAGGCAGCCAGAGCAGTCAGGACGTCTCTCATACCGATTGCTGCCCGCTGACTTTCTACATTCTCCCCGGCGTTGTCGGTAACCTGCATTTGTTCCCAAAATAAAAATATCGCCACCGTCACGGTGATACCCAGAATCATCAAGCTCGACAGACTTGACGCCAGCAGGACGCGAGACGGGTATTCACGGAGTGCCATACAAACATTGTACAAAGGTGGGGGCCGTTATTGTGCCGTATCGCAAGGCCAAGAAGTGGATTCAGCGAATGAAAAAACGCGGCAGGTACGACATGGCCATCCTGCTTTACTCGCCCCGAAATGAAGGTGGAACGCATTTCCTCCCGTGTTCCAACACTGTCGGCGGCGCGGGGAGTGCTGTTATTTCGGCACTCCCATTGGTCCAGATCTTCGTGCCCGTGGCCCATTCCCTGGTCTCGCGTGGGTAGACGGTGGCGGTCATTCACGACGACGGGTGACAAGTACAGCATCGTCGAGACGATCCAGACCAAGGAGCGCGGGTTAGGCGTCCGGCACGTCATGATTTACCTGCTTTGGGGTGGATGACGATGTCGTACTTGGGTAGAGTCGCAGAACGCTCCAGTCGCGCTTCGATCGG
>JAYVQG010000019.1:0-12122 GCA_043757025.1 Limnoglobus sp. | reverse complement strand
ACGCCGCGAACGATTTTTTCGCTTGTATTTTGAGGTTTGCGCAACAGTTATTGGAGTGAAGGGCGTGTTCTAACGTAGCCCTCTCGCTCCGCGAGAGGATAGCAACAGTCTGGACCGATGCGACGGGGATTCTTCCGGCTTCGCTATCCTCTCGCGGAGCGAGAGGGCTACAGCGCATAACCCCAGGTGCGCGGACGCGACCTGGGGCTAATGGCTACAATCCCTCCGGGATAAAGACAGGCTGAAGACCTGCGGCTACCGAAGAATCGAACGACCACACTACGAGACTCGTCATGGAATTTTGTCTGCCGGAATTGGGTGAAGGTATCGAAGCGGCGACCGTCGTCGGCGTTCACGTGAAAGCGGGCGATGTGCTCCAGCCGGGGCAGATCGTGTTCGCCGTCGAGACCGACAAAGCGGCGGTCGATGTGCCGATCAAACTCGGCGGCAGCGTCGATGCGGTCCTCGTGAAAGTGGGCGACAAAGTCGCGATCGGCGGCGCGTTACTTTCGCTCAAAACATCCGCGACCGCCGCACCTGCCGCTGCCCCGAAACCGGCACCCGTCAAGGCCGCGCCCGTGCCCGCAGCCGCACCGAAAGCCGCCCCGGCAGCCGCGCCCGTTGGTAGCAGTGTGGAATTTTACTTGCCCGAACTCGGCGAAGGAATCGAAGCCGCTACCGTCGTTGGCATCCTCGTGAAGGTCGGTGAAACGGTCGCTGCCGGGCAGATGGTGTTCGCCGTCGAGACCGACAAAGCCGCCGTCGAAGTGCCGACGAGCAAAGCGGGCGTCGTCGAAACGATTCACGTCAAAATCGGCGAGAAAGTGCCGATCAGCGGTACGCTCCTCACCCTGAAAAGCACGGACGTTGCCGCCGCACCCGCCGCAGTGGTTGATGCACCGAAAGCCGCCGTGGCCACAACTACGCCGCGCCCCGCTGTCGTTGCGGCGCTCGCGACGAATGGCAGCGTCGGCAAGAAAGATTTGACACCCGCCGGCCCCGCCACACGGCGATTGGCCCGCGAACTCGGAGTGGCGCTTCTCGAAGTCGGTGGCACCGGACGCGGTGGCCGCGTCACACTCGACAACGTCAAGGAGTTCGTCAAAACCGAACGCACGAAGAAGTCCAGCGGTGGCACATCGGGTTCCGGACTCAGCGGCAAGACCGTGGCCGACAGCTTCGCGCACCCGAACTTGCCGGACTTCTCGAAATACGGCGAAGTCGAGCGAAAGCCCGTCTCCGGCATTCGCAAGGCGATCGCCAACAACCTCACGATCGCGTGGCGCACGATCCCGATGGTCACGCAAAACGACCTCGCGGACATTACGCATCTCGAAGATGGCCGCAAGCGAATCGTCGACGGGTTGCCGAAAGGTGCAGCAAAGATTACGTGGACGGTGCTTGCGGTGAAGGCGGTCGTGGCGGCACTGAAGGAGTTCCCGAATTTCAACGCCAGCTTCGACATGAATGCGGGCGAGTTGATCGTCAAAAAATTCTACCACATCGGCATCGCGGTCGATACCGAACGCGGATTGGTCGTGCCGGTGATTCGCGATGCGGACAAAAAGAGTATCCGCGACATTGCCGCCGAAGTGGCATCACTCGCGGAAAAATCGCGAACGGGCAAGCTGACGATCGACGAAATGCGTGGCGGCACGTTCACGCTGACGAACCTCGGCGGCATCGGCGGCACCTCGTTCACCCCGATCGTCAACTACCCCGAAGTCGCGATCCTCGGCATGTCGCGCTCGGCGATGCAACCGGTCGTCCGCGATGGCCAAGTCGTCGCGCGGCTTATGATGCCGCTGAGCCTCACCTACGATCACCGCGTCATCGACGGGGCCGACGGCGCACGCTTCACGACGCGGCTCGTGCAACTCTTCAGCGACCCAATGCGATTGCTCATGGAAAGCTAAAGATCGAACCTTCAGAAAAGAATTTTAACCGCTGAGTGCGCGGAGTACGCAGAGTTACCGATCGAATTTAATGAACGATCCGAGACTTGCGAGAGCACGATTTTGAAGAATTGTATTTGATTTCTCAGCGTTCTTAGCGCTCTCTGCGGTTAAAATTCGATTTTACTCCCAGAACTCCGTCACATGATGTATCGCCTCGCACGGCCGCTGTTGTTTCAACTCGATGCCGAAGACGCGCACAATCTCGCGCTGCGTGCGGCCACTCAACTCGCTTTACGGCCGACACTCGCACGCTGGTTGCACCGGTTCGTTTCGCCGACTGTCACCCCGGTGACAGTCGCCGGGATGACGTTCCCGAACCGCGTCGGCTTGGCGGCGGGGATGGACAAAAACGCAGTCGCCCCGCTCGCATGGTGGGCGTTCGGCTTCGGCTTCGTCGAACTCGGCACCGTCACGCCACTTTCGCAAGAAGGCAACACGCCACCCCGCATGTTCCGCCGTCCCGCAGATCGTGCGATCCTCAACCGCATGGGCTTCAACAACCACGGGGCCGACGCGGTCGCCTTGCGGCTTAGCGGATGCACGCGCCCGCCGTTCCCCATCGGCATCAGCGTCGGCAAAAACAAGGACACGCCGAACGACCGTGCCGAGACCGATTACGCCATCGCCGCCGCGAAACTGGCACCGTACGCGGACTTCATCAGCATCAACGTCAGTTCGCCGAACACCGTCGGTTTACGCGAACTGCAAACGCACGAAGCGATGGCGCGGCTGGTACTTGCGGTGCGTGCGGCGATCGGTGCGAAACCGCTGTTCGTGAAGGTCGCGCCAGAATTGACGGGTCACGATCTGCACGCGGTGCTCGATGCCTGCTCGGCGAACGGCGCGACCGGCATCATCGCCACGAACACGCGCGCCACTACCGACCCGAACGGCAAACCGTGCGGCGAAAGTGGCCGCCCACTCCGCGAACTCGCACTCCAGCGCGTGGCCGAAATTCGCGCACGCATCGGCACGAATGCCGCACTGATCGGCTGCGGCGGCATCGACGATATCCCCTCCGCCCGCGCGATGATCGCCGCCGGTGCCGACCTCATTCAAATCTACAGCGGCCTCGTGTACGAAGGGCCATTCCTCGCCGTAAAGCTGGCGAGAGCCGTTTCTCGCTTCACCTACACGAACGCCCGAAGTCAAAAAATCGAACACGATCCGACGTAAGTCGACTTTTGCATCGTGCACGAAGTGACGCAAAAGTGTCGGGTTCGGTCGATTTTATGTCGGGTCCGGTCGATTTTCGGTCAATGTTGGTCGATTTTCGGTCGCATTCGGTCGCGAAACAACCAGTCGTTTCGGCTGATGTGAAATCGAGAGCCTCGACATAAGCCATGATAGGATTGCAGGATACGGCCAACCGCCCGCAAACAGATCGGCGATTTGCGATCGAAAAGTGGCGTTTTGGGACGCGAAAATGGCAAAAACAGACGAAAAATCGTTCCGCAATTGTGACTTACGTCGATTTTACTCTTCGCCTCGCATGAGCTTCGAGAGCTTTTGTGCGAGTTCTTCGTCTGCGGTGGGACTCCAACTGAATTCCGGTGGCGGTTTGAAGCCGCCTTCGGCGTTGAATGCGGCCATCGGTACGGGGTTCAAAGATAACACGGAGAGGAGTTGTTTGCAGTAGTGCAACTCGAATGCGGTGATGCCGCGGAGCATCGCTTCGTCGAGCATTCCCGGCGCGAACAGCGATGGGCCGTCGGTGATTAATACCGATCCCGTGAGTTCGAGTGGCGGGTGTTGCGTGCTGCCGGTGGATTGTGCGACAGCACGCAAATCGATCCAGCCAGCCATGCCCAATTCATAGCTGTTCAGCACGAAACAGGGGCCGATGCGAACCGCTTCGCCGGGCGTTTGCGGTGGATGTCGCATCATTCGCACTTGGCCGAGTCGATCCGCAATCGCGAACCGACTGGCCGACACGCGCAGCGACTTCGCGAACTGGGCCAGCGTCACCGCGACGAAATTGACACTCACGAGTTTTTTCGTCCCGGCATACCACGTGGCGGAGTAATTCCCGGACTTCCGGGGCAATTTCGGCGGCGACACCGCAAACATGGCTTCTTTAAAGGACAGTTGCGAACTCGTCAGCGTTACGGGGATGTCGTACTCGATGGTGGTGCGGTCCGAACGGAACGTCACGTGAAGTCCGAGTTCGGCGAGCGGCGCGAGTGTTGTGGGGCTTTTAATCACCGCCATCGCCATGAGACCCCGGCACTGAGCGGCGACGAACGTCGTCGCGGCCACGGTGCAATCGCCGAGTTTCACCGCAACCGTCGGGTTCGAGATTTGCAATTGCGAGAGGAACGCCTCCGCCGTCAGCACGGGGATCGGCACATCGGCAATCAACCGCATCTTCCACAATAACTCCGCCCGTACCGATACTTCCGGCGCGGGCAACCGGAATGTGAGGCGATAGCGCTTCGGATCTTTGTCGTCTTTGCGGATCAGTTCGGGAAGTATCGGCGGACAGCCGGGGATGCGGAGTGCGTAGTCGTTTTTTTGCCGCATCGGCGGTGCCAAGCGTAGCAGCACTTCGACGATGACCGCCTCCGCGCTCCACGGGATCGGCATTTCGTAGAACGTCTGCCCAATGGCTTCGTAGCGCAAGTGGACAGCCTGATTGCCGGGCCGACCGCGTGCTGCGGGAATCAGATCATTCATGACCCAACCGAGCCAGAGCTTGATCGAGGGCCACATCGAGTTCCTCCCCGGTTACCGTAACCGGTTGGACCGAGCAGATGAGACACGAGAGGGATTTCGGAATGCGAAAGCGGTGCGTACGGAACGCTTCGTCGAAGACGCCAGGCACACGTTGCAAAGTCAAAAGCATCGACGTCCAATCGTGAGGTTCGAGGAGTGCGAGCGTCGCGATCGCGTGAAGTCCGGCAATGGTGGCGATACTCGCACGAGACGCAGGAATGCGCGTTTCGGCCACGGCGGCGTTCGGTTGCGAATAATCCGCGGGCGGCGAAATCGGTGTATCGCTCGGCCCGCTGCGCTTCAAGTGGCTCGCCACGCAACCGTAACACGGGCCATCACTCGCGAAGCGATGCACCCAGCCGCCGATGCCACCGGAAAGCACTTCGCCCAGCGTCCACGGTTTACGGTGTGCGCGCATCAGCCGATCGAAGTGGAACTTCGCTTCCTCATTGTCGGCCGCACAGACGCCGAAATCGCACGCAGACACCGCCGCAATCATCGCAGTTTGTTGCGCCGGATCGGTGAGATCGACGCAGTGGCCATCGACTTGCAAATCGGGACGACGTTCGCGCAACCACTCGGCGGCGAGTTCGACTTTTTTCCGCCCGACCGCCGATGCCGGGAACAGGTGGCGATGCACGTTGTGCGCTTCGTAAACATCCGGTTCAACGAGCGTAACGCGGGTGATTTGCGGATCGCGACAGACGAGATCGAGGACGACGATACCGCCGCTGCCCGCACCGACTTGGAATAGATGCGCCATCGTTACTTCGCTTCCGGTAGCGGCCACTCGCCAGTATCGTGCCAAATCTCGTAACAGGCCAACCAGCGCCACGCGGCCTGCACCGCGAAGATGCACGTGAACTTAGCCGGATCCCAACGATTCGACGTCCGCGTCGAACCCTGACGCCACAGGCAAAGCGTTTGCCCTTCGAGTAAGTGCGGGCAGTGTTTCAGCGGAGTCTGGATGCGGGTTTCGGGCGGTACGGTGGGGTAGCTCGAAAGCAATCGCGTCTCGATCGAGTAGACGTTGTGCCCCGGCTTGAGATTGTAGCAAAGTACGAGCGTGCTACCGACCTTCTGGATGCGGATGCGGAACTCCAGATCGCGGCCGTCGTTGTATTTCTCTATGACGGGCAAATCGACCGACAGCAGCCGACGTTTGCCCGATTCGGTGTCGAGTAATCCCATTTAGTAATGGCACGGGACAGACTTGATCGCGTTAATCACTTCTTCATCGGGCACCTCTTCGGCGCTCCCGACGAAACTCGTATCTTTGCGGTCCATGAGTAGGACGCGGTTGCCGTCGGCGTTACCGCGCAGCGCGGTAATCAGGTGCCGACGCTCCAGTTCGTTCAGTGGTCGGAAGTCCATGACGATACCCTCCCCATTCGGGCGAACGATGAGCCGTTCCGGATGGAACGACTCGAAATTACCCTCGCAACCGAGAGTATATTAACCGCGTGCGGCCAGTTCGGCCAGGATGAGGTAGATTCCCTGATCGGGCCGCGTTCCTGCGGGTAGATCGATCTGGAATACATCCTCACCGACTTCGTAAAAGAACCGCACGGACTTTCCTTCAATGCACGCGCGGAGTTGGCCACTCGCGGCCAGCCCCACCAGGATGTTCAGGCTTTCGCCGACCTCGAATTGGACGTTCATCAGTTGCCGGGCGAGTCGATCGATCGCCACGGCATGATTTTCGATGTCCGTCCAAATTTTGCGTAGCGGTTTCGCCAGGTCCGGGCCGATGGTCAACTCGACGGGCACCGGGCGATACTTCTTCTCGCCCTCGGCGAGTGTATACCAATCGAATCGCAAGTCGGCATACTGCAAAGTCTGCGGTTGCGGGTGAATCGCCACGCCGGTTTTTGGCACGGTGTCGGCCACGGTGCCGATGCCGAAGATCCCTTCCCCACCCCGCAAGTTCTGTACCCATTCTCGGTCGCCGCGGAAATCGCCGCTACTCGGGTGTCGGAGCGTGCCGGGGTGCGTGTGGACGACACCGAGTAACGTCAGCCGTTTGTCCGATTGCCGCACGATCCGACTCGCAACCGCTTGGGCATCCGCATGAAACTGCACGTGGCTTTCGCCCGCATCGCGCTCCGCTCCGGCGGGTAGCGTGACCATCACGATCGCTTCGTCGCCGTTGCGAATGCCGAGTAAGACCCAGCCGGTTTCCTCAGTGCCGCGTTCCGTTTTGCGATGGGCGGCGTATTCGTCGAACAACATCCGCGAGACTTCGTCGGTCAGTTGCACCTTGCGAATCGGCTCGTAAGTCGCACGACTTGCGATCGGCTTCACCGCGGCGACCGGAGCCGACACGCGATCTGCCCACTTCCGTGCCGCACGGGCCGCGTTCCGGATCGCCTCTTTCCACGCGCTGGCCATTCGCACTCATTCGATGAATAGTACCGAGCCCATGTCTCCGGTTTGTAATTCAACTATACCCCGCCTGAATAATTTTCTCTAGAGGATCGCGGAGGAGATTTTTTTTCGTTATGTTAGTGGCGTTCGCTGATGGGAAATTACGGTCACTCGATCTCCGGAGGTATCGTTCGTGAAACGACAGTGTTTGTTACTCGCAATGTGCAGTCTAGCCGCGTGGCAATCGCCTGTGCTCTCACAAGCGCCGTTGCCGCCCACCGAACTGAAAGACTACATCGACAAGCCCGAACCCGACTACGCCTGGAAGCAAGTCGACGTGACCGAGGCCCCTGCTGGGAAGATGTACACGCTGCACCTCGTCTCGCAGAAATGGCACGGCGAAGTCTGGGATCACGATCTCCTCGTGTTCCTGCCGACCGATGTGAAGCCGACCGCAACAATGGTGATTTACAACACGGGCGGCAAAGCCGGCGGGTCCGCGAACGCGCTCCTCGGCACGGAAATCGCTAAACGCGTGAAGGCACCCGTGGCGTTCCTGTTCGGCATTCCCAAACAACCGATGCCCGAAATCGGCGGCACGAAGAAGGAAGACGCACTCATCGCGGAGACGTTCGTCCGCTATCTCGACACCAAAGACGGCACGTGGCCGCTGCTGTTCCCGATGGCCAAGAGCGTCGTCAAATCGATGGATGCCCTTCAGGCGTTTGCGAAAAAAGAATGGAACCACGACGTCACGGGGTTCGTAATTACCGGCGCATCGAAGCGAGGCTGGACGAGCTGGCTGACGGCCGCCTCCGGCGACAAACGCGTCAAGGCGATCGCCCCGATGGTCATCGACACGCTGAATTTCCAGAAGCAAATGCCGCACCAGTTGAAGTCGTTCGGCCACTACAGCGAGCAAATCGTTGACTATGAAGAGCGCAAACTCCTGCCGTTACCCGACACGAAAGAAGCGCGCAAACTCTGGGCGATGGTCGACCCGTGGATCTACCGCGAAACGCTGACCTTACCGAAAATGCTCATCCACGGCACCAACGATCCGTACTGGACGCAAGACTCGACCAACATCTATTGGGACGACCTCAAGGGCGAGAAATACCTTTGCTACGTTGCGAACGCGGGCCACGGTTTACGCCCCGAAGAAAATCCGAACGTCGAGGGCACGAAGAAGGATCCATTCCAGATGCAAGCCGTCAACACGCTGGCGGCATTCAGTCGGCACATTATCCTCAAGAAAGCGATGCCGAAGCTGACCTGGAAGCACAGCGACGATGGTGCGATGGCGAAACTCGCGGTCGAATCCGATACGAGCGCGAAGGGAGCACGCGGTTGGATCGCAACCTCGGCAACACGCGATTTCCGCAAGTCGAAGTGGAAATCGAGCGACATCGAAGTGATCTCGGATAAGGCCGGTACGGTGTCCGCGACGCCGAGCGCGACCGAGTTCACCGCGTTCTTCATGGAGATCGATTTCGATCTCGACGGCCTGCCGTTCCAACTCTCGACGCAGATTCGCATCCTCGAACCGAAGAAGTAACGTGGCCTGGGATTTTGCTGCGGAACTCCGCCGTTGGGGACCGGCGGGGGGCGACTGCCCCTCGCTGGCATTCGCCCGTTCCTACTGCGCCCGCGTCGCACGGACGCATTACGAAAACTTCACGGTGACATCGGTACTGCTGCCGCGGAAGCTGCTTTCGCACTTTCACGCGGTCTATGCCTACTGCCGTTGGGCCGACGATCTCGCGGATGAATCGGGCGGCGGTGACACCGCATTGTCGTTGCTCGCATGGTGGCAACGCGAACTGCAAGCCTGCTACGACGGCACGCCGAAACACCCCGTGATGATCGCGCTGCAACAGACGATCCGCGCGAAAGCGATCCCGCCGGAGCCGTTCCAAAATCTGCTCGTCGCGTTTCGGCAAGATCAAACGAAGCCCGAGTACGCGACTTTCGACGAGCTTTTGCAGTATTGCCAAAACTCCGCGAACCCGGTCGGGCACCTCGTGTTGCACCTGTTCGATTGCTACGACACCGAGCGGGCCGCACTCTCGGATTTTGTCTGCACGGGGCTTCAACTCGCGAACTTCTGGCAAGACGTGGCACGCGATTTGACAATCGGCCGCATCTACATCCCCGAGGAAGACCGTCGCCGTTTTGGGTACTCTTTGGAAGAACTGCACGCACGAAAAATGACCCCGGCGTTTCGCGAACTGATGCGATTTGAAATCGAGCGAACCCGCGACTTCTTCCATCGTGGCAAGCCGCTGTTGCCGCTGATCCCGCGACGATTGCGCATCGACATCGACCTGTTCATCCGTGGCGGCGAAGCAATCCTGAACGCCATCGAACGCATCGAGCACGACGTCTGGAAACAACGACCCGAAGTGTCGAAACGCGAGAAGTTCCGTCTTTTAGCATCGGCAATCGTTACGAATCTCGCTCTTGCCGACCGCGGAAGCTAACTCCCCAGCGCACTACTCCACGTGGGCTTCGACTTTTTCACGCGATACCAGGCTCACCAGTTCATCGGCTTCGCCTTGGGTTAAGTTGCTCGCCAACGTGAACGGCGTGGCCCCGATCACGGGGCTGACGTCGTTTTGCGCGTCTCCGAGTTGCGTTCTTGCGATTGCGGTCAGTGCGGCGCGGGCGGTAATCGGGTACGAATCGACGATGACTTTGCGGAACTTCGCGACGGGCATTCGACGCAGTAACTTCTCCATGTCGGGCAAATCGATCGCCACGGTCAGGTGGTCGCCGTCGCGGAGCCGGACGTTTTTCGGCACGCCATCGGTTGCGAACGCAGCGCGACCACTGAGGCCGATCGGCAGGAAGCGATAGTCGATCATCGCCGAAACGAGCGTCTGTTCGTTGAGGCAGGGGTCGTTCGGCTGAACGAGAATTTCGACGATTGCCACCGTGCATTCGCCGACGGTGACCAGCGTTTGCACGCGATCCCCGAACAGCGCGGCCACGAACGCGGGGGCCGCCAAGCTCGGCACCGAGACCGCGTGTTTGATGTTCGCAGCACTTCGCACTGTGTCTGCAAATTCGGGATCGTTCAGCCGCACCACCACCCGCTGATTCGGGTTTTCTTCGCGAACGAGTAACGCGACTTCGAGGTTCACCAACTCGGATTCCGTACTGGCAATCACGCTGCGTGCGGTATTGGCGCGGGCTTGCCGAAGCACTTCGGGTATCGTGGCATCGCCGACGATTACGGGCACGCCCATCCGCCGCACCGTCGCCGCAAACGGGTTGTCGTTCACCGATTCGATCGCCACCACCGAGTGCCCGAGCTTGACGAGTTCCTCGACGCAACGGAAGCCGACGTTACCCAACCCGATAACGACGATGTGCCCGCTATCCGGGATTTTCCGCATCTCCAGCGCACCGCCGAGCCGGGCGCGAATGAGGTACTGCGTGATGATTGCGGTGAACACCGCCAACAGCGCGGCCCCTGCCACTTTCAAAATACTCAAGAACACTTTCACCCAGCCATCGCGGTTCTCGCCGTGCAAATCGCCACCCGTGGCCACGATGCTGACGGTCTGGTAAATCCCCTCCGCCCACCCGAGACCGACGCCGAACCGGAAGACGAGCGTGCTGAGAAACAAGATCAGAAACAGGCCGAAACTGGCGAGTTTGACCGACAAATCAATGGACAATAGCGAGCGCCGCACGGTGCGCAGTTGCCGACGAATCCAGCCCGCCCAACGGACGTTGCCGAGCAAGTCGTCGCGGTCGCTATCGGTGAGCGGGGCGAGATTCTCCGGGCTGCCGCACGCCACGATAGTATCGCCCGCCGACACCACAATGTCGCCCGGCGTAGTGTGCCAGAGCGTCATAGGCTGGTCTGCGGATTTGTGCGCGAAGATCAGCAGCTTGTAGCTCGACGCGATCGCCGACAATTTTTTGCCGATCAGTGGCGAATCGGCCGTGACCAGCAGTTCCGCCACCTGTTGCGGTGCGTCTTCGAGTTTGAACGCACCGAGCGCGTCGCCTGTGAGTGCCGTTAGCGCGATCAGCGGCGCAGTCAGTGCGGAAACCGAAAGTGCCACCATATTCCGCACGGCGGCACCGAAGCGCGGAATGAGGTTCTGGTTGAACATGCGCAACACGACCCGGACATCGGGGTTGAGTTGCCTGACAAGTAGTGCCGTCGAGACGTTGACGAGGTCGTCGCTGGTGACAATGACGACGCCGCGAGCGGTGGAAAGCCCCGCGCGTTCGAGCAACTCCGGGCGTCGGCAGTCGCCTTTTATGAACGGCACGTCCTTCAGTCGCGGATCGTCGGGGTCGTTCATCGAGATCACCGAAACCGGTATTCCCGAGGTACGGAGTTGTTCGAGAATTCGCCAGCCGACGCGGCCCAATCCGCAAAGTACGACGGGTCGATCCACAATTCACCGGGGTTGAAGTTGCACGAAGACAGCGTGGCCACAGTATAATTCGGCCACAGGTCATCGCCGCGATGCTATTGATCTATTCGGAAGGGACCGCGATGAATTTAGACGACCCCGTTTGTTTGTGCTTCCGCATCTCAAAGCGAAAGCTCGTGAACTACGTGCGTACGCAAATGCCGCGCGTAGCCAGCCAGCTTTCGCAATGCGGCGGCGCGGGCACCGGTTGCGGCTGGTGCGTGCCATACTTGCGCAAGCTGTTTGAACAAGGCACGCAAGCCGCCGACCTCGAAACGATGACCGCCGAAGAGTACGCCGCCGGTCGCGGCGACTATCTCCGCGACGGCAAAGGTACGCCACCGTAGTATACAGAATTCAGTTTTTCCAGTGCTTCCTCGTCTGCCACTCGAACACCGATCCGTTACCGACAACACGCAATGGCCGTATTGTGGTTACGAGTAACGGAACAAACGCATGTCCGAGTGCCCTGCCACACAGGTCGCAACCGCACGCGGAGGATTATCGCGTGTCGATAGCGGCCCAAATGGGACGGTTAATAAATTTTTTGGCACGGTTCAAAACCCGGTTGCAGTTTTGCCAAATAAGACCACTAAAAATTTGGTTCTGGCGTGATTGGAATTGGGCGAAATCGGACGTAAGT
>JAYVQG010000018.1:0-3088 GCA_043757025.1 Limnoglobus sp. | reverse complement strand
TGAGGTTCGACCGATAGGTGGCTATCGCATCCGCACAGAGAATGTCAAAATGGCGAATTTGGGAAATTGTCCTCCGACACGACCGGGAATTGCTGCCGGTAGTCTGCCAAATCTGGCGTCATTTGAAGGTGCCTCCGGCCCAACTTCTTCTCCTCTTGCTCCTTGAATTGGAAGTAGCTGACGCGCCACTTGCCGCTCTCTTGAGTCGCCTAAAATGAGAAAAACAGACCAAAAAACGGTTTTCGAGCCTCCGCAATTGTGACTTGCGTCGATTCCGAACGTGAAAACGGACGTAACTGCCCCATTTGCATTCTTGCCAACGCCGTTGCGGCTCTTATAAACTCTGGAATCCTCTCCCGGATCACCCTTGAATACGGTCGTACCCCCGGCCGCCGCGATGCCGCGTAGGGATCGGTCCATATCGTTTGGGGTGCCGCACTCCCGTCTACTCGGAGATTCACACGCAATGACCACTGCCCGTCAACAGGCGATTCAAACGATCGCCACGACCGTGCATTATCTGAATCGGATCGAATTCAAAGGTCTCGAATTGAAGGATGTGTTCGGCAGCAACGTGTTCCACGAAGCCGAGCAGAAAGCCCGTCTGCCGAAGCCGATTTTCAAGGCGTTGCAAAAGACGATCAAACTCGGTGCGCAACTCACCGACCCCGCGATTGCCGACGCCGTCGCAAGCGCGATGAAGGATTGGGCGATCGAACACGGTGCCACGCACTATACGCACTTATTCCAGCCGCTGACCGGGTTGACCGCCGAGAAGCACGATTCGTTCTTGTCGCCGTGTGGCGATGGCACCGCACTCGCCGAGTTCAGCGGTAACGAACTCGTGAAGGGCGAGCCGGACGCCAGTTCGTTCCCCAGTGGTGGCACGCGATCTACGTTCGAGGCGCGCGGCTACACCGGTTGGGATCCGACCAGCCCCGCCTACATTCGCGAAACGCCGAACGGCGCTACGCTCGTCATTCCGACCGTGTTCGTTTCGTGGACCGGCGAAGCCCTCGACAAGAAGACACCACTGCTTCGCAGTATGGAAGCCCTGTCGAACCAGGCGATCCGCATCATCCATTTGTTCGGTCACAACAACGTCAAGCGCGTCTACACGACCGTCGGCCCCGAGCAAGAATACTTCCTGATCGACAAGAATTTCCTGTATGCCCGCCCGGACCTCATCAACTGCGGGCGAACGCTGTTCGGTGCGAAACCCCCGAAGGGCCAGGAACTCGAAGACCAATACTTCGGCACGATTCCGGAGCGCGTCATCGCCTGCATGGCGGACTGCGAAACCGAGATGTTCAAGCTCGGCATCCCCGTCAAAACCCGGCACAACGAAGTCGCGCCGAGTCAGTACGAAATCGCGCCGATCTACGAAGACAGCAACCTCGCCACCGACCACAACCAACTGACGATGGACGTCATGCGGCGAACCGCCGAGAACTACGGCCTCGTCTGTTTGCTCCACGAAAAGCCATTCGCAGGCATCAACGGTTCGGGCAAGCACAACAACTGGTCGATGTCCACCGACACCGGCGAGAACCTGCTGAACCCCGGCGATAACCCGCACGATAATGCACAGTTTTTGGTGTTTTGTGTTGCCGTGATTCGCGCCGTGGCCAAGTATCCCGAACTGCTCCGCGTCAGCGTCGCCTCGGCCGGAAACGACCACCGCCTCGGTGCCAACGAAGCCCCGCCCGCGATCATTTCGATCTTCCTCGGCGACCAGCTTCAAGACATCATGGATCAACTCGAACGCAGCGATTTGAAGAGCACGAAACAGGGCGGCTACATGGAAGTCGGCGTCAGCGTGCTGCCAAAACTGCCCCGCGATGCGGGCGACCGCAACCGCACCTCGCCGTTCGCTTTCACCGGCAACAAGTTCGAGTTCCGCGCCGTTGGTAGTGCGTTCAGCATCGGTGGCCCGAACACCGTGCTGAACACGATCGTGGCCGAGTCGATCGACTTCATCGCGTCGAAACTCGAAGCCGACGTGAAAGGTGGCAAGACGCTCAACAAGGCGATCCAGGATTTGCTCCCCGGAGTCCTTAAGGAATCGAAGAAGGTCATCTTCAACGGCAACGGCTACTCCGAAGAATGGCACGCAGAAGCGGCGAAGCGCGGGCTGCCGAACCTGAAGACCACCGTGGAAGCGATTCCACAGGTCATCAGCAAGGCCAGCATCGAACTGTTCACGAAGTACAAAGTGCTGACCGAGCGAGAGCTTTACAGTCGCTATGAGATTTTCAGCGAGAAGTACGTCAAAGAGATCGCCATTGAAGCGAACATGATGGTTCACATGGCGAAGACGATGATCTTGCCCGCTGCGATGCGCCACCAAAGCGAAGTCGCTGGGTCCGTGAACGCCACCAAGGCGACCGGTATCGATGTCGGTACGCAACTCGAAGAATTGAAGACGTTAGTGACGACGATCAACAAGTTCCAGGCTGCCATCAAGGCACTCGAACACGCTGCCGATCACTCCGCAACGGGCGACACCTACAGCCACGCGAAGTACATGAAGGAAAGCGTTGTCTCGAAGATGGAAGAGCTTCGCACGCACGGCGACGCCCTCGAAACGATGGTCGCCGACGACCTCTGGCCACTGCCAACCTACCGCGAAATGCTGTTCATCAAGTAAACCGCATCGCGCCAAAACGCAAGCGCCCGCCAGAAACGGCGGGCGTTTTCGTTGGCGATGCGTTACAATCACGATTAACCGAGGAGCCGAAATATGGAACGAGTGCCCGAAGACGATCTCGAATGGGCGAAGCCACTGCACGAAGCCGTTCGGCGGGAAGCCCTCGAAGAACTTGCGGCAGGGAAGTGCAGTACGACTGAGGAAGTCTTGGCTGAAATGGATGAGTTGGAACGCGGGTGGGAGAACGAGCCAGATTTGCCACAAATTGTTTGAGGCAAATCTCAGCGTACGTCAGTTAATTAAATCTCCGCGAGGGGTTGGTTCGAGTCGCCGAAGGTTTTTGGGCGGACGCCGACTTTGTCCATCAGCGACAGATACAGGCTGCACATCTTGCGGTTTGGTTTGCCTGTGTAATCGACGATGCGGCCCGTTTTGATT
>JAYVQG010000017.1:0-3098 GCA_043757025.1 Limnoglobus sp. | reverse complement strand
TACCAGTAAACATTCCGACACAGAGTCGCCAATCTTTCTTGGGCGTCGTACCTTCGGCGAGCTTTCGCTCGAGTTCTTCGACGCGTTTCGCAAGTAATTCAAGTGTCAATTCTGGCATGGTTCATCCTCTGGAAGTTAGTTGGCATTCTACCCGGACAATCCCGGCAGTGTAAGGCCGCCGACAGCGAGCGCGCCAACCTGGAGGAAGGTCTGTTCAAACTCTAACATTCGAAATCGTTACGAAGACATTCACGGATCGTAAAATGCGAGATACTCACTCGCACCGGCAGGCATCTCCTCTGGCTTTCCTTCGTTCCAAGCAATCTCGTTTTCGAGCCAGAAACGATACATGAACTCTTCGAACGTGTTTGCGCACCTCGTGAGGTCTTTCGGGTTCGGCCTGCCGTCTTCTTTATTCGCAGACTCGCTACCAGTGAAAAAGTAACTCGCGACGACAGCATGGCCACGACCATTGGCGGGCAGATAGAGGTTCCAGTGCTTGCAACCTTGCGAATCCGACATAAACCGAACTAGCGAGCCAAGCCCGTTGGGGATTTCCACGGGTTGCGTGTCCAGATGAAAGTAGCAATCGGTACTCGAACGGATTTTGTTCCAAATCTCTTCGTGCTGAAAAAACGCCACGAATTCCTTGGGCAATCGCGACTTGTACGCTTTTCGTAACGCTTTCAGTTTTTTGTCGATCGCTTCTTTCGTTCCCATCGGACGTTGTGCAAGTGCGGAACGGAGCCAGGAGTAATCACTAGTGAACTTCACTCGCAATGGTGGGAGTTCGTGTGGTCCAAGACTGGTGTATGTTCCCTCATCCCTTCGATGTCCGATATCAATGCCATACCAACCAACGAGGAACGCGGAACCAGGTTCAGGAATACGCCCATCGACTGGCGGAGGGCGTCTGCGATCCTTGGGTGGCCAAAGGATTTTGCCCGATTGTGTGATCTGGCCCGCATCCAAATCCACTAGGTACGGTGGGTTCTGGTATTCCGATAGCTCCTTTAGTGTCTCATCGTACCAATCCCATCGATCCCAGACTTTCCCCTTCAAGGCTGTAATTGGTAGGTTGAGGAATTCGATCGAATCGAATAGCCGTCGCTTCTGTTCGTAACACCAAGCGACAAACTGGCCTGTTACGTCGTCCGGGTGGTTCCCCAATCCACCACATGCTTGCGATTCATGCAAGATATCCAGTAGTGGACGTTTCCATGCACCCGAGACGATGACCCCAATTCGCAAATCAACAGGCCAGTGAAAGGCCACGGACTCGAAATGCAGCGGCATACATCCACCTTACGAAAAGTGCCATTTGTTCAGAAGATCCTCGTAATCGGTCAAGCTGTGAGTTTGCCAGAACTCCACCAATTCCTGGATGTTGTCGGAGAAAGGTATCGGCTCCTGCTTTTTCATCGGGCTTCACCAGTGGGCTGTTTCGTACCACTTATCGCAACCCACAAGTTCTTACTGATCGCGAAAAGAACAAACCCCACACCCATGATGAAAGTAAAGTCCAAGACCAGCGGCACCCAGAACCATGTTTGCAATGATGAAGAGGGACTGAGCCAACATGCCAACGAAGCAACCGGCCCGCAACAAAACGGAAAGATAAACGATGTTGATGTTCCCTTCGGCGAGCAGGCGAGGCCGATAAGCCCACACCAATTTCCCACGATCATCAACCCCGAAAGGAGAATGAAGAGTAAGCAGAGTATCCAATGGATTATTGCCACTGCAAATACCTTCCTGTCCGTTATCTACCGATTGAACATAAACTCTTTGCTGTTAAGCACGCTCCACGCCGCGTTCCAGGACTTCACTTACAGGCCACCACGCCGGTTTCTGGACTTCCGACCGTACCGCTCGCACCTTGTTCGCCTTCGCTATTCGTCGACCATTGACCGAGCCAGCCATCGAGATCGAGAGCCGGGCACTCTTTCCCCGCGAGCAGCGCGACAGCAAGTGCCGCCGAGTTTGCGACTGTTCCCATGTCGGCACTACCGAGCCTACCCTCAAAATGCTCGACGTATTATCTCGGCACGTATGATTCTCATTGAGATTTCGTTTAATTTCAAGCGGTTTCAGCTACTGCAAGCCGTGTGAGTGTCAGTCTTTCGAGCCGAGGTAATACACGCCTTGTCCTGTGAGCTTCAACTTTCGGGAAGCATATGCAACGCCGCTGATGATACCGCTCATCCAATTGGTCATCGTGTATGTCGCCGCGAGTTCATTCTTCGATTCCACTTCGTACACGAATTCGGGGTCCAATGCCACCAACGGGCCATGTGCTGGTTTGCGAGCGAATTTTAGCCGAAGTTTCAAATTGCGGTTATCTTTGTGCAGTTCCTCAACTGCACTCTGAAGGGGAATACGTGTTCCCGTATGATTTCCATTTTCCATGTTCGATCACTCGGTATCTTGTGGTGCGTAGGCGGTCACGGGCATGAACTCAAACTCCTTTCACGAAGAACGGATTTTCGGGCTTCGCCATCCAGTCGACGAGAGCGTGTCGCGGATCGTCTTCGCTGCGGAACTTCGGCGCGATACCATCGAGGTACTTCGGCTCCGGCACCTTGCCCGTCAGGGGATCCTTCTCGCCGGTCGTCGGCGTGGCCGACGCAAAGTACGGCGGCGGTTGGCCGTGCGGCACGATGGCGAGGAACACAGCCACGAAGCCCATGTGCCGTGCCATGATCGCCGCCTCCCCGCTAAGCAACCCCGCTTTCACGAAGCCGTCCCCATCGACGTTAGCGACGACATCGAGATTGCTGGCGAACTCCGATTGCCGCGTCACATCGCGCGTCGTTCCGTTGGAATACTCGGCCAACACCGCGAGTGGTTGGGTCTGGCCCGCACGCAAAATCCGGTCGGACGGCACGACTCGCAGCTTCACGACTCGCGGCACATCCGGCGCAGATGCGGGCGTTCCGGCGACGATCCATTGCCGAAGCGTGCGATATACTTCTCGCGGTCGGAAATGAGACGTTACCGTTAGTAGAGTCGAGGAGTGGCGCGGTGGTTTGGGTGGTGGGATTCACTGACGCAATACTCTGCCGTTTTACCCGCACACCTTCGCGGCCGTTTCCACT
>JAYVQG010000016.1:0-12198 GCA_043757025.1 Limnoglobus sp. | reverse complement strand
GCGATAAGCTGCTCGTCCAATCCGAACGACGACTCGGGCAATCCAAACGGCGTGCGGATCGCGTGGAAATTCAACTGGATCAGGAGCGATTGGAACGCAACCAAGCCGAGGCAAGGCTGAATGAGATGGCAGCGGAAATAGCGAAAATGCGAGCGGAAATCGAATTGCTGAAACGCGGATAATGTCTCATTCATCACGGTCTTGGGCGGACCGTGACTCGGTTTCGGCGGCAACGGTTATCGCGACTTCAACGGCGGATTGGTCTTCGGTTGTTCGTGATTTGCCGTCTCGTGGTGCGTGCCATTCGCACCTGTGGGAGCGGCAGGTGCGGCGGCGGGCTGCGGGCGAACTTTACGCGGTTTGCGGCGGGTATTGACGGCTTTTGCCGTTCGGACTCGCTCTTCCATTTCTTTACCGGGCTGGAACGTCACGACGTTTTTCGGCTCGACCTGGACCGTTTCGCCGGTCCGTGGGTTCCGGGCCTTGCGGGCCTTCCGCTCGCGCACTTCAAATACGCCGAACTTACGCAACTCGATACGCCCTTCGGTCGCGAGCGTGTCGATGATGGCGTCGAAGGTCCATTGGACGATGTCTTTCGTTTTGAGCTGGGTGAGTTCTGCCCGCTCGGAGATCAACTTTACGATTTCTTTTTTGGTCACGAGAACCGTCCCCCCGACGACTGTGCGACGAATGCAATTCCAAAATGGTAGTTTCAAGTCTAAGTGGGCTATAGGTTAATGTCAAGAACATTACGCCGGAACGTCGGGCGAACTCCGCTCCGCCGTTCGCTCGCCGAACGTATTTTGCAACTCCACCAATTCTTCGCTTTACTTTTCGATGCCGTGTCGTCACACTGTTGATATCCCGTTCGATCTCCCTTAAAACCCGGTGTTCGATGGCACACTCTTCCCGTGCTTTCGCGTTGGTGGCGTTGCTGCTCGCTTCGTGCAGTGGCAGCAACGATGGTCTATCGCCGGTTACGGGGAAGGTCAACGTGGGTGGCAAGCCAGCTGTCGGCGCAATGCTCGTGTTTCATTCGGATGGCCCGCCCGATGCGCACGCGACCCCGGCGACGGCGAAAGCGGGAGCCGATGGCACGTTCGCGATGAACAGCGGGCTGAAGGCGGGCGCGAAGCCCGGCAAGTACATTGTCACGGTCGTTTGGCCCGATCCGGCCAAGAAGTTCACCGATATGCAAATCGCAAACGGGGCGAACCCCGAAGATGCCCCAGACCTACTCGGCGGTCGCTACGCCACGCGGGAGAAATCGACCCTGCGTGCCGAGATCAAAACCGGTGCGACCGCGCTGGAACCGTTCGACTTGAAGTAACGGCTTTCTCTTCTCTCTCTTCTGTGGAGGCCTTTCTTATGACTCACTTTCGTTCCCGTCGGTCGGCGTTTACGCTGATCGAACTGCTCGTGGTGATCGCGATTATCGCGATCCTCATCGGCTTATTGTTGCCCGCCGTGCAAAAGGTCCGCGAAGCGGCAGCTCGTGCGAAATGTACGAACAACCTGAAGCAGATCGGCGTGGCACTTCACGCCTTCGAGAGCGCGAACCAAGCGATTCCTGCATATGCTATGAATTTCGCAACTCCGCCGAACCCGTCCGCTCCGGCAACGGATGGCCACAGTGCGCAAACGTTCCTACTGCCTTACCTCGAACAAGATAACCTCTTCCGCAGCATTCGCACGGATCGAGCGAACGTCGATCCCATCAACGTTCCGATTCCATACGGGACAAATACCATCAACGTCGCCCCGGCTAGCAACCTCTCCGTATTCAGCTGTCCATCGGTACCGGGCCGCGTATCGGACTACGGTCCTTACTTCACGATGTTCGTACCGTGGCTTTCCGGCGGTGCAGGCGCACCTTGTATCCTTGGGCCGACCGATTACTCGCCACCGCGCGGCATTCATAGTGCCTTTTACAGCTGCGTAACGGCAACTCTGCCAAATTTCCCGACGACGGGTGCCGACACCAAAGGCCTGCTCGGCACGGCAGACCCGGTCAAAAAACCGACCGTGCGATTTGCGGAAGCCACGGATGGATTGTCGAATACCATCGCCTTCGTCGAACAAGCGGGCCGACAAAAAGCCTACTACCGCGGTAGGCCGACCGGTGGATCGACTTACTTCGACAACGGTTTGGCACTGAATTCGGCTTGGGTCGATGTCAACAACGCTCGTCGAATTCGCGGTGTGAGCGGAAGTAACCCGGCTCCGCTGGCCGCTGGCACTTCACCCGCTGGCGGTTGCTTGGCAATCAACGCCTACAACGTCGAAGGCCTCTACTCGTTCCACACGGGCGGGGTCAACATCCTGCGCGGCGATGGCTCCGTGTCGTTCCTGCGCGACAGCACCGCACCGGGTGTGCTCGGTTCGCTGATCGTTCGCGACGATGGGCAAGTCATACAGGAAAACTAGCCGCAATCGTATCGCGCACGATCTGTAATTTGTCCGACCACGCGAAGCCGTGCTGCACCCGTTGCCGCCCGGCTTCGCCCATTTGCAGCCGCAATTTTTGCTGTGAAATCAGCATTTGTAGGCCATTCGCGAGTGCCGGAATGTCGCCGCACGGCGCGAGTCGGCCATCGATTGTGTCTCGCACCAAATCGGCTGGGCCGCCCGCACAGTAGGCCACGACGGGCTTTGCATTCGCCCAGGCTTCGAGCAACACGAGGCCGAACGAATCGGACCGCGAAGGTAACGCAAATAGATCGATCCCGGCGTAAAAGTCGCGTTTCTGATCTTCGCTGAGCGTGCCGAGGCGAACGACTTTTTCCTTGAACGCGAACGTCTGCCAGAAGTTGCGGAAATTCGGCATCTCCGGCCCCGCTAACACGACGCGGAACGCCGTGCCATTACGCCAGAGTGTTTCCGCCGCTTTCAGTAAATCGACGGTGCCCTTTTCCACACTGTTGTTCGCGAGGTGCCCGACGATTACTTCACTGTCTGCGATCCCCCATACACGCCGTGCCGCTTCGCGATCGCCACCCGTGCATTCACTCGCATCCACGCCGAGTCCCTGTAATGTCACACGCCGTTCGGGTACGCCCATGCCGATGACCGCATCGCGCTCGCTCGGCGTTTGCACGAACACGCCATCGGCTTGCAAAAGCAGCCAGCGAAGTGCGGGTTGCGTGTACTGCCGGCGCGTGCGGTCTCGCGGATTCGTCGGGTCGCCGAGGTGCAGAAACGGCGTGAGAAAGAACGGCACATTTCGCCGCCTCGCGAGCCGCAGCGCACAGCGTATCGGGAACGAATACGGGAACGCCGTCGCGTGAACGGCATCGAGAGGCCCGCGAAACGTGCCCGCATCGCGCCACATCGCCGGGCAGATCGGGTTGCACGGCAACGTCAGCGTTTGCAAACTGCGGACCGGCAGCAGCGATGCGGCTTTCAGCAAATATCGCCGTGCGGGGAACAACAGCGGCGGGTAGCGACGGACTTCGACGCCGCATTCTTCGACGATGCTCATCGCCCGTTTAGGCACGATCCGATGGCCGAATTCCTCGAGTCGCTCGGCGGTGGTCGTCCAGATCGTGACGCGGTCGCCTCGGGTGGTCAGATCGTTAGCCAGACGCGAAAAATAGGCTTCGCTGCCGCCGAGAGCAGGGGGGTAACGCTGGATAAACTGTGCGATGCGCATCGTGTGGGGTTCCGTCCGTATGGGGAATGTATACGATTATCGTGGGTCGCAAGATCGTTTCCACGTAGCGCGAGTGAGCGAGCGATGATTGGTATTTCCAAGTTGGCCGATTCCGTGAAGCCGTCCGCAACGCTGGCCGCCGGTGCGAAAGCCCGCGAGTTGAAAGCGAAGGGAATCGCCGTATTCGACTTCAGCCTCGGCGAACCGGACTTCAACACGCCGAAGCATATCTGCGATGCCGCCAACGAGGCGATGGCGAAGGGGCAAACGCATTACACGCCGGCATCGGGCACCGCAGAACTGAAAAAGAGCATCGCGAAGTGGTACGGTCGCACGTACGGTTACGAGTGCGGGCCGGAAAATGTGATCGTCTCGAATGGCGCGAAGCACAGCATTCACAACGTCCTGGCGGCGACGGTCGGCCCCGGCGACGAGGTGATTATCCCCGCGCCGTACTGGGTGAGTTACAGCGACCTCGTTTGCATGACCGGGGCGACGTGTTCGCTGGTTCACACGAATCTGGCGAGCGGCTTCAAGATGACGCCCGCACAGTTGCAGGCCGCCATCACGCCGAAGACGCGGCTGCTGATGCTGAACTCGCCGAGCAACCCGACGGGTGCGGTTTACACGCGGTCGGAACTCGAAGCGCTCGTCGATGTCGTGCTGGCACACCCGAACATCGCGATCCTTTCGGATGAGATTTACGAACAACTTTGCTACGGCGATGCCAAACCGACGTGCGTCGTCACGCTGCGGCCCGCGTTGAAAGATCGCACGATTACCGTCAGCGGAGCGAGCAAAAGCTACGCGATGACCGGCTGGCGAATCGGCTGGGCGATCGCACCGCCGCACCTCGTCAAGGCGATGGATAACATCCAGAGCCAGGAAACGAGTTGCCCATCCAGCGTCAGCCAAGCCGCCATGATCGTCGCGCTCGAATCGCCCGAATCGCCGAAGTGCATCGCCGAGATGCACCGCGAATTCGCCGTGCGTCGCGATCTCGTTTGTAGCTTGCTGAAAGCCATCCCCGACCTGAAGACGTTCGATGCGGAGGGCGCGTTCTATGCCTTCTTCGACGTGTCGAGTTACTTCGGCAAAACCTTCGGTAACGCGAAAGTCACCGATTCGATGACCTTCTGTGCGGCCTTGCTCGAACAGGCGCACGTGAACCTCGTTCCCGGCGTCGCGTTCGGTGCGGAAGGCTTCGTGCGAATGTCGTTTGCCACGAACCGCGAGACGATCGAAGGCGGCGTGGCGAAGCTCAAGAGTTGGCTGGCGAGCGGCGTGTAGTTTTCGATCCCATTTTCGAGGCCATCATCATGCCGGTACATTACCTGACTGAAGCTGATGTTCGCCAAATCCTGACGATGGATATGGCGATCGAATCCGTCGAGGCGGCGTTCCGGAAGTTGTCGCTCGACGAGGCGGTGAATATCCCGCGACAGCGCTGCCAGACCGATCTGGTGATGTTGCACGTACTGCCCGCCGCCGCGAAGACGTTGAACGCACTCGGCCTGAAGGCGTACACGACCGGCAAGTTCGATGCGAAGTTCCACGTCTACTTGTTCGACCCGAAAATCGGCGGGTTGATCGCGATCCTCGAAGCCGACCACATGGGCGCAGTCCGCACGGGGGCCGCCAGTGGGGTCGCCACGAAGAAGCTTGCCCGCAAGGACGCTACCACGCTCGGCCTGTACGGCGTCGGCAAGCAAGCGCGAACGCAAGTGGAGGCGATTTGCAAAGTGCGAACCATCGCCAAAGTTCACGTGTTTGCCCGCGATGAAGCAAAACGGATCGCCTTTGCGGCCGAGATGAGCAAAGTGTGTAACACCGAGGTCATCCCCGTTGGCACGCCGGAAGAAGCCGCTAGGGGGATGGATATCATCTGCACCGCCACGAGTAGCCGCGAGCCGATTTTGTTCGGCAACTGGCTATCGGAAGGCGCACACCTGAACCTCGTCGGCTCGAACTTCCTGGGTAAAGCCGAGGCCGATGTGGAGGTGTTCAAACGGGCCACGCTCGTCGCGCTGGATAGCAAAGATCAGGCGCGTGCCGAAGCCGGCGATCTGGTTGCAGCGATGGCCGAAGGCGCGATAGGCTGGGGCGATACATTCGATTTTGCGCACATCCTCGCCGGGCGCTATCCCGGTCGGCAGACACCGCTAGACATCACCGTGTTCAAGTCGCTGGGCCTCGGGATTCAAGATGTCGCCGTCGCCGCAAAGGTGTTCAAAAAGGCAATGGAACTCGGGATCGGCAAAAAGATACTGGAATGATTTCGGGGCCGCATAGGGTCGCCGTTTCGATTACCATGTGGAAACTCTTTCCCCACGGCTGAGGTGGAACCATGCGGTTGCCCATTCTGTTCGTTGCGCTAATCGGATTCCCCCTTCACGCGGCCGACGCACCGAAACCGGCTCCGCCGATCGTTGCACCGATCGACATCAGCGAGTGGACGCCACGACCGGCGATCGGCAAAGGCGAGCCGTACGAACGGATGAAAGACCCCGAGTGGGACGACAAGCGTTTCCAACTCACCGATACCGGCCCCGTCTTGAATTGCAGTTTCCGCTATCCCGTCGGCAAAGATCAACAGATGGCGTACAAGGCCACGGTGATCAAACTCGGCAAGAAAGGCGAAGCGGGCGTCGCGTTCGACCGCAACACGATGCGAATGGTGGCGGGTTGGACGGGCGGCTTCGTGAACATCAGCGACCGTCGCTTCGGTCTGATGAACACGCCGACGCCAAAAGGCGAGATGCGGTTCGCGTTGCCGAACGGTCCCGGTTGGGCCGATGCGGAGGGCAAGTGGGACGCGGGCGTTAAACGGCACACCGCGCCACTGCCGAAGGAGTGGGCGAAGTTCGGGGGGTACTATCTGCACGATGATCGTGTGGTGCTGAAGTACACGGTTGGCGGGATTGACGTGCTCGAAACTTGCCAGGTGGATTTAAACGATGGTAAGCCGGTGATCTTGCGAATGTTTCGGCCCGGCGCTCGCGAAAAAACGCTCTCCGTGAAGGTACGCGACGAACAAGTGATGAACATGAAACCCGAGTCGAAGCCACTGTGGGTGGGGCTGACTTACGGTAACGGACGAACGGCACTCCAGAACTTTAGCGACCTCACCAAACCCGGCCCCGTGCGTTGGGGCAAACCGCTCGTCACGAAGTTGGTTCGCGGTAGCGCCGATGGTCCGTTTGCCATCGACACGCTGACGCTCCCGTACGACAACCCGCACAAGGCGTTGTTCTTCTGCACGGCGGTCGACTTCCTGCCCGATGGCCGCATCGCGATGTCCACCGCCCACGGCGACGTGTGGCTCGTTCGCGTCGACGAAGCGAAGGACGAATGCCACTGGCAGCGGTTCGCGACGGGGTTGTATCAACCACTCGGGTTGAAGGTGATCGACGGCAAAATTCACGTGCTCGAACGCGGGCAACTCACGCGGTTGCACGATAACAACGACGATGGCGAAGCGGATTTTTACGAGTGCGTCAACAACGACTGGCACTGCTCCGGTGGCGAACACTCATACGACACGAGCCTCGAAACCGATCCGCAAGGGAACTTCTACTTCCACAAGACCGGCGACACCGACACGCCGACGGGTGGCTGCCTGATGCGCATCCTCAAGGATGGCAGTAAAGCGGAAGTGTTTGCGACGGGTTTCCGTCACCCGATCGGCCTCGGGATGTCGCCGACGGGCATCCTGACCGGTGCCGATCAGGAAGGCAACTGGATGCCTGCGACGCGGATCGATCAATACAAGAAGGGTGGCTTCTACGGCGACATGCGGGCACACCACCGCGAGGTTCCGCCGAAGATTTACGACGAACCGCTCTGCTGGTTGCCGCGTGAAGTCGACAACTCGGCGGGCGGCCAAGTCTGGGTTCCCAACGATGCCCGTTGGGGTGCGCTCGCGGGGTTGCCGTTGCACTTCAGCTATGGCCGTTGCAAGGCGTTCGTGCTTCTGCGGCAAGAAATCGGCGACGTGGTGCAAGGCGGGGCGACCGAGTTGCCGCTGCGGTTCCTATCGGGTTCGCGCACGGGGAAATTTCACCCGAAAGAGGCGCAACTCTACGTGGTGGGCCTGAACGGCTGGCAGACCGCAGCGAAAGCCGACGGCAGCCTGCAACGGGTGCGACCGACCGGCAAAGCCCTCGACATTCCCGTGAAAATGGAAGTCGTCACCGATGGCGTGAAACTGACGTTTAGCCGCAAACTGGATGCGAAAGTCGCGACGAATGTGGCGAACTATCGCGGCGCGACCTGGAACTATCGCTGGAGTGGCGAGTACGGCTCGAAACGTTGGAAAGTCTCCGACCCGAATGCCGAGGGGCAAGACGAACTGAAGCTAATCGCAGCGGGACTCGGCGAAGATGGCAAAACGGTATTCGTGAAAATCGCAGGCGGGGCGAAGCCCGCGATGCAGATGCAACTCGGCTACAACTTGATGGCCCACGAAGGGGCAAGCATGCCGGGGCCGTCGAGCGTCGTGGGGTCGGTGTTTTTGACAGTCCACACGACCGCAAAGTGATTGGCAGAATCTACGTGGCACACGCCGAATGCGTGTGCCACGATTGTGCAAATTACACCAACTCCGTCACCAAATCGCGGTCGTCGAGGATGTACATCGGGCGACCGCTGCCGTTCGGGAATGTCGCGGCGGAGTCGATGCCCATCGCGCGGTACAGCGTGCTGAGGACGTTGGGCACTTTGTACGGGCGATCCTTCGGGTATTCGCCGCGTGCGGAACTGGCACCGATTGCTTGTCCCATTTTCATGCCACCGCCCGCCACCATCGCGCTCATAACGGGCGACCAGTGATCGCGGCCCGCATCGGAGTTGTTGATCTTCGGCGTGCGGCCGAACTCGCCCCACGCGACCACGACGACATCGTCGAGCATCCCGCGATCGCTGAGGTCTTGAATCAGGTTCGCGACGCCGCGGTCGTAATTCGGCAGTTGCTTTTTGAGTTCCTTGAAGTTGCTCGTGTGCGTGTCCCAACCGCCGTAACTGAGCGTGACGCAACCGACCCCGGCTTCGATGAGCCGACGTGCGGTGAGGAACGTCTCGACGCCCTTATATCGGTCCAGCGTTCGCGGTTCTTCCTGTTTGAGGTCGAGCGCTTTTCGGACGGTCCCGGAAGCGATCATGTCGAAGGCGCGTTGCGTGAAGGCATCGAGTCCCTTCATGGTGCCGCTGGCGTCGATGTCGCGGCGAACGCTGTCGAACTTGCCGAGGAGATCGCGTCGCTCGTCCATCTTGGTCGTCGCGAATTTCACCCGCAAGTTTTCGCGGCCCGCACCATCTGGGGTGAACGGGCGGTGTGCCACGCCGAGGTAGCCCGGTTCGGTGCCGGTGCTCATTCCGCGAAGCGAAACGTACGGCGGCACGTCTTCGATACCGCCGCCGAGTTTGGACATCACCGAGCCGAACGACGGGTGGCCGACGGTGCGGTTGACTTGTTCGGGATAGCCGGTCATCACGTACGAGTCGCTGTGTTCGTCGACCGAAACCAGCGAGCGAATGACGGAGAGTTTGTCGAACATTTTCGCCTGCATCGGCATATGCTCGCTGATCTGCACGCCGGTGACGTTCGTTTGAATCGGCTTGAATTCGCCGCGAAACTCGGATGGCGCATCGGGCTTGGGGTCGTACATGTCGATGTGGCTCGGGCCGCCCGGCAGGTAGATCATGATCGCCTGTTTCGGCGTCGTGGAAGTGCCCTTCGTGGCGGCACTCACCCGCAACTGATCGGCGAGCGTTAGCCCCGCACCGAACGCGCCGAGCGCGAGGAAGTTCCGGCGATGGATGTTATCGCAAAATGGCTGACGTTGACCGAGGAATGTGAACATGGCAGAAAAGCTCCAGGCAGGTGGGAATCGAACGAGAACACTGGCAGTTGATAAAGAAGATACCCTCGTTTATTCGGGCACGCAATAGATTTCGCAAAACTTTCAAAATTCACAGATACGAGCCACCGGACATGTCCCAGTGGGAGACTCCGCCGGGATGAAACCCGGCGGCTCGTCAGAGATACGAAGCGACACCGCCGGTTCGATCCAGCAGCTCGTAGTCTCACTCGTTCACTTCGAGTGCCGTGAGTGCGTCGCGGAGTTCGTTCTCGAAGCGCTTCGTGAGGCCGGGGATCCAACTTGTGCCGACGTTTTTGAACCGGACGAGTTTGCCGTCGGTCGTCTTGCGACCGCGTTCGGCATAGACCGCTTTGAGTGCGGCGACTTCGTCGAAGTCTTTCGCTTTCACGAGCGGTTGAATCGCCACAATAATCGCGTCGGTGTTCGGCCCGTGGTGGACGGCAGACGACCATACCGCATCGCGGAAGACCGACGAACGCTTGTCGACATCTAGGCCCAACTCTTTCTTCAACTTACGCAGTTGCAGGTCGTAGTGCGTGTCTTGAATGAACTGATGTTCGTTCGCGTGGAGTGCATCTGCGTCTTTCGCAGCGAGAGCTTTCCACTTGGCCGTGAAAGCATCGCTGCCGCCCTTCAAGCCGACGAATTCGTTTGCATAATACTTGTTCGTGAACTGGTCAGCGCGACCGATCTTCGAGGCGAGTTGATACGTGCCATATGAAACGCCGCCAGGATCGCCGACACCCGTCGATACCGTGCCGGGACCGTGTCCGCCAGACTCGTACTTCTCGGAAAGGTATCCGAGTTCATTATTGGCTCGCTCGGCGACCCACTTCCCCGCAACCTTTTTTCCGTCCGCCATCGTGACTGCGACGCCCGTCAGGACGATCGACTTTTTGTCTTCGGCCAGCACGATCCGTTCGGCGTTTCGCTCGACTTCCTTCAGTGTCGCTTTCTTGCCCGCGTTGTCGGATACCCACTTGCCGCCATAAGCGTTGAAGTAGCGAACGCCATCGCCGATCCATTGGAGACGCGGTTCGGCGGCGTTCGCGTTCGTTGCGAATGTTAAGGCGATGAAAGGGATCCAGCGCATTCTCAGGCTCCTTGACCCACATAGGGATTCGTTCGCTTCTCGTGGCCAACGGTCGTCGTGGGGCCGTGGCCGGGGTACACGATCGTGTCGGCGGGCAGCACCCAGAGTTTTGCTTTGATGCCCGTTTCGAGCTGATCGAAACTGCCGCCGGGGAAGTCGGTTCGACCGACACTGCCGCGAAATAGCACGTCGCCACCGAAGACAATAGTGGGTGTAATGTTACGGATCGCGAACACAATATGCCCCGGAGAGTGACCGGGAATGTCCCAGCATTCCATCGGAATGTCCGCGTAATTCAGTTGTTCGGAGTCTTGCAGTTTCCGGTCTGCGGGTGGGCTGGTAATCGGAATGCCGTGGCCGGCACTCAGGTTGTGTTCGGGGTCGATCAGCATGATTGCGTCACCTGCGCCGATGAGGATTGGCGCGTCGGGAAACGCTTCCTTCATCGCCCGATTCCCCGCAATATGATCGACGTGGCCGTGCGTGTTCAGAATCGCGGCCACCACGAGTTCGCGTTCCGCAAGGCTATCGAGAATCGCTTCCGGCTCGAAACCGGGATCGACGACGAGCGCCTGATTCGAGCCTTCTCGCCAAAAAATGTACGAGTTTTCCGAGAACGGTTGCGAGACCACGGTATGGACGAGAATTCGCAAGGGTAACACCTCAAGGTCGTTCGTTCGGCAGATTATTCTTAGGACGGCTCGGTCTTCGTCGACCGAAAATACCAGATCGTCATGCCCGCAAGTGACGGTTTCATCAATTAAATCTAGAAGCCGCAGAAATTGTCAGCGTCAATAGGTACGATGATATAGGCTATGGCCTCAAGTTCGCGACCCCTTTACACTGTTCGACTACTTTAGTTTTCCGCAATCGTCTTTTCCGGCGTATTCAGGGATGAATTCAGGATGAAAATCAACCGTCAACCCAACTCCCGTCGCGGCAACTCGCACTAAAACAAGAATTTTCACCTCAAAGCCACTTCGATTTCTGACGGCGTCCCAAAATCGTTCTCCGACGAGAGTTTTGGACTAATTGGTTCTATAGGGAAATATTCTGAAGATTTCCGAGATTAACGATTGACACGATTTGTCGGGAGCAGTAATCTTCGTGTAGCAAATGAGATTTACTCATCTGCTTACCCCTCAATTCTCGTCCAAAGGCTGATCGTCCAATGGCATTTCGATTACGATGCGAAGCACTCGAAAATCGGGAAAACCCGACTGGCCCGACTATTATGGACCCGACTGGCACCACGCCATACGGTGAGTCGACTAGTCCGCCACCGTCGCAGTCTCCTCCTGCGCCGGCACCGGCTCCAGAACCCGCACCCGCACCCGCACCCGCACCATCGCCTACCCCCCCACCACCTGCTTGGTGAGTGATGAGTTTCGCGACATGGTTGCTTACAAAATAATGCTTTCGCCCCGGTATTCGGGGCGTTTTCATTTTGACACCACTTTTAGAAACAAAAATTGGCACGGTTCAAAACCCGGTTGCAGTTTTGCCAAATAAGACCACTAAAAATTTGGTTCCGGCGTGATTGGAATTGGGCGAAATCGGACGTAAGTCGT
>JAYVQG010000015.1:0-12229 GCA_043757025.1 Limnoglobus sp. | reverse complement strand
TCCGAAATCGGGAATGATTCCAGGGATGGGTGGGTGGGTAAGTGGTGGAATCATTCCCTGCTACCCAAAATCGCCGCAATTGAAACCAGGCCAAATTTTTGGTGCCTACGTTGATTATGAGAGCGAGAAATCCGATGGGATCGAAGCTCAGAAGTCGCCGTTTCACGGTACTTGTCCACTAGTACACGTCCGGTCACCCTTCCGTCTGGTCGGTTCCACGACTAGAATCATCAGAACGACACCATGAGGCGGGAAAATGAAGTGCGAGCGGTGCCCGAAGGCGGCGACTTACCATATCACCGACGTGATCGGCGAAGATCAATTCGCCGAACTGCATTTGTGCGAAGGTTGCGCCAAGAAGCACCTTTACGAACCGCACCCCACGGCACCTGCCGTTAAAAAGATCGCGAATCTGCACCCCGGCACAGGGGACGATCTCAGTGACTTGGGCGGGAAGGCGTGCGAGGCGTGCGGGATGAAGTTCGTCGAGTTTCGCAACAGTGGCCGCCTCGGTTGCGCCCACGATTACGATTCGTTCAAAGACGAACTCGTGCCATTGCTCGATAACATTCACGGGGATGTCAAACACGTTGGCAAGATCCCGCGCCGCCTGCCGCGCACGCGCGCCGCGCAAACCGAACTCGTCGGCCTCCGCAGGGAGTTACAAGTCGCCGTGCAGAAGGAACTGTACGAGGTCGCCGCCGGCATTCGCGACCGAATCAAGCGATTGGAGGAAGTATGAACTCCTGCAAGTATTGCGGAGCGAACGCTACGATTCACCTGACGGACATCGTCAACAAGAAGCGTCGCGAAATCCACTTGTGCGAGAAATGCGCGCAGGAACACGAACTCTTACCGCTCGCGCCGAACCCGCAACTGAACCTACCCGCACTGCTGCAATTACTGATGCTCCAGGGCGTCGGCGAAGAGTGGTCGTCGAGCGATGCCCCGGATGCGGTGGACCCGTCCACGTTGACGTGCCCGACTTGCGGGCTAAAGTATGCTCAGTTCCGCGCGGATGGCCGGTTCGGTTGCGCCGATGACTACGACGCCTTCCGGACCGTGCTCGAACCGCTGTTGGAACGGGTCCACCGAAGCCTCACCCATTTAGGGAAGGTTCCCTCCGTCGTTCGCCGCGCCCGCGACGAATCCGAACGGGATCGGCTCCGCGACCACCTCCGGGACGCGGTCGCCGCCGAAAATTACGAAGAGGCCGCCAGGCTCCGCGACCGGATCCGGCAGAAGGAAGCTGCGGGATGAACCTCGATAGTCTGCTCCCCAATCTCGGCGAGTGGCTCCGCGGCAACGGCCCCGAGTCCGATGTCGTGGTCTCCACGCGCATCCGCCTCGCCCGCAACCTCGCGAACTGCCCGTTCACGAATCGCGCTACCATTCCGCAAAAAGCCGAGACCGAAGCGAAGATTCGCGACGCCGTCAGCAAGGCCGAACTCGCCGGGAAGTTCACCTACGTCGACGTCAACAAACTCGGCCCGCTCGACCGGCAGTTCCTCGTCGAACGCCAACTCATCAGCCGCGAACTCGCCTCGGTTCTCGAAGGGCCGCGCGGCGTCTCGTTCGACGAAGCCGAATCGATCAGCCTGATGGTCAACGAAGAAGACCACCTGCGATTGCAAGTGATGCGTAGCGGCCTCGCGCTCGATGAAGCGTGGACCGAGATCGACCGCGTCGACGACGCCATCGAAGCGCGGCTCACGTACGCCTTTCACGATCAATTTGGCTACCTGACCGCCTGCCCCACCAACGTCGGCACCGGAATGCGTGCGAGTGTGATGTTGCACCTGCCCGCGCTCGGGCTAACGAAGGAAATCGAAAAGCTGTTCCGCAGTTTGCAGAAAATCAACCTCGTCGTGCGTGGTCTTTACGGCGAAGGTAGCCGTGCCAGTGGCGACTTGTACCAGATCTCGAATCAGGTGACGCTCGGGAAATCCGAGGCGCGCGTGTTGCAGGAAATCCGCGAGGTGATCGCGCAAATTTTGCAGTACGAACGCCACGCCCGGCAGGTGCTGCTGAAGGAACGCAAACAGGCCGAGCAAGACCGCATCGCCCGCGCCATCGGCACGATGGGCAGCGCGACGATGATTACCTCCGACGAGACGATGGAACTGCTCTCCGCCGTCCGACTGGGGATCAGTTTGCACCTGCTCGACGACGTCCCCGCGACCACCGTGAACCAACTCTTTATGCACATACAATCCGCGCATTTGCAGAAGCTGATGGGCACGCCGCTCGACGGCGAGGAACGCAATGCCGCACGGGCGAAGTACCTCCGCAGTAAGCTCCGCGAACTCGGCGGCCCACCCCGTTCCGGGTAAAATTTGTGAGAGTTGCGAAATCATGCGCCGACCCGTTCATATCGTACTCGTCAGCGGGTTTGTCGCCGTGCTCGGCATCTGGACGTATCTGCTAATCACGCCGCAACCGGTGCCGGAAAAGCTCTTCGATGGCGTGTCGTGGTTCGACAAAGAGATGCTGATTTTCCTACTGGCGAAGGCGACGCACCTTTGCGTTTACGCCGGGTTCGCGGTCGGTGTCGGGCTGCTGTTCCGCACGAACTGGTGCCGCTGGTTCGTCTGGATCGGCCTGGTCGTCCACGGCGCGACCACCGAGGCCGCGCAATATCTGTTACGCGAAACCCACCACCGCCACGGTTGTATCCGCGACGTGCTCATCGACGCCACCGGCGTCGCGATCGGCGCATACGCCGGTCGCTATTCCTTGCGAAAATTTCGTTCCGTCGGCGAATAGAGTCATGTGTCGATACGCACGAAAAAGCCCCGCGACGATCGTCGCGGGGCTTTCGGTGTCTGCGCCTTTTACTTCACTTCGAGTAGGATACTCTCACTGTGGCTGTTGAACTCCGGTGCGTACATGCATTGAATGTTCGCGAGGCCTGTGGGGTATTTGCCTTTGTGTTGTACCCGTACCGCATACTCGAAGACATACACGCCCTTCGGCAAGTAGTCGATGAAGAAATGCGATGCGGTATCCTTCGTGCTTTCGTAGTAGTACAGGCCGTCCTGGAACTTGTAACTGCTGAGCACGCTGACCGGTTCGGTGCCGCTGCCGCGATGGTCCTTCAAGTGGACGTACTCCATGTCGCGGTCGGTCCGTAACACGATGCGGCAAACGATCTCGTCGCCGACTTCGACCGGCCCCGCCACCGGCTCCAGCACTGGCCCCTTCTTCGTGAAGGTTCGCTTGAATAGCTTCTTTTCCAGCTTCAATGGCGTACCTTCGTGCGGCGTCACCTTGCTGATGTCTTCGAGATACTGCCAATGGACGCTGCCCCAACTGACACCCGCATCGGTCTTCTTGACCGTCACTTTGCCGAACTCGGGTTTCACTTCGCCGCGAATCAGTTTCTGCTCGTAGAACCCCGTGCCCGCCTCCACATTTTCGGGTTTGATCGGCATATCACCCACAGTCACTTCGACGAGCGAATCGGACTTCAACAAATTGTCGCCGCGAAGCAATAATCCATACACGGCGTCGGCAGTCGCCTTCGTGGTTTTCCAGTTCTGCGTTTGTTTTTGTTTCAGTAACCACACCTTGCAATCTTCGACGGAGGTCGCGTCGTTCATCACTTCGTCGAACGCTTCGATCATCACCGCTTGGGTTTCGATCGGCGCGTGATACCACCAGTACGAAAGCTCGGTGTCGCGCCAGAACATGCCCATTTCCTCGTTGGAAACCGAGCGTTCCTTGATCGATGCGAGAATCCCCTTCGGCGTGTCTTTGTCGCCGAAGCGCTTCAGGCCGATGGCGATGTGCGCCTGCGACTGGCGGTTCGCGAGTTTCAGCCAGTGGTTGCGGGCCTGGCGTTGCCAGTATTCCGACGCCGCCCGATGTTCCGGCGAGATCGGCTTGTCCTTCAGGAAGAAGCTGCGGCCGTAGAGGTACAGCGCCGCCGTGCTGCTCAGGTGGTTGTCTTCGGGATTGGGAGAGTGCTTGAGAATCCATTTATGCTGCTCGTCCATCCAGGCATCGAGGCGGGTGATCGCCTTGACCGCGATGGCGGCATCGACCTTCACGCCGAGGTGCCGCATTCGGCCGAACCCCGTGACGATGTACAGCGTCAGGTAGTCGTTCTTCGGCCCGCCGGGGAACCACGGCCACGTGCCATCTGCGTTCTGCATGTCCGCGAGTTTCTGCATCAATCGCGCGGTTTCGTCGTTGAGGCGGTTCTCGTCAAACAAGATGCCGACGTTGCGGCGCGCCTCGGATTCCTTGTTCGCATCGCGGAGCCACGGCGTCTCTTCGAGCATTACCGCTTTCACATCCTGATTCTTCGTCAGTGGCGAATCGAGTGCGGGCGTGTTCTTCCACTGGTCGAAGATGCGTCGAATTTTCGGGTCGCTGTTCGCAATGTGCCGGGCGAGTACATTGGCATACAGACGGTTGAAGGTTTGCTCGCTGCATTCATGTTGGTATTCCATCAAGTATGGTAGTGCCATCACCGCATACCATGCCGGTTGCGAGGTCATTTGCACCGTTAGGGATTGGTGCTTCAGCGTGTCCGATTTGGCGGAGTCGAGCAACTTCTGGAAGTCGAACGTCTTCGTCATCTTGCCGCGAATCGGCAGTGGGATCGACTCGGTCACGAGGATGCGTTTCGAGAGTACGGGCAGCATCCCTTCTTCGCCGTCGCTCAGGCGGTCGGTCCCGCCGACGGCCTTGTACGTGATCGCGCCCTGGCCATCGGGCACGCTCAGTTTCCAGTAGAAACTGCGCGATTCCCCCGCCGGAATGTCGAACGCCTGATCGCCGGCGGTGTTGCCCATCGCGGTATCGATCGCGGCCGCGGTGCGGGCGTCGTTGAGGTTCAACCGCACTTTCCCGACTTGTTTCGTCGGCGACTGGTTGCTGACTTTCACGCTGAATTCGAGGATGTCGCCTTCGCGCAAGAACCGCGGCGGGTTCGGCTGCACCATCAGGTCTTTCGCAGTCACGACTTCGTCTTGCAGGTAGCCGCTCTTCAACTCTTTATCGTGTACGAAGCCCATGAACTTCCACTTGGTGAGTGCCTCGGGCATCGTGAACTCGAGTTTCACGGTGCCACTCTCATCGGAGATTAAGTGCGGGAAGAAGAACGCGGTCTCGTTGAGGTTTTTGCGGGCCGCCACCTTGCTGAGGTCGGGGCCTTTGTCGCCACCGTCCCCGCCACCCGCACCGAGGGCTTTGTCTTCGGCTCTCCCATTCTCGACGGACATGGCGCGCTTTGCGCCCAACTGCGATTCCTTGGACGCCGGTACTGCCGCCGACATTGGCTCCGCCATAGCGCCACGCATACGGCCATTGAAATTGTAACCCCACAGGTTCGCCGTCAGGTCTTGCGGCAGCGTGCGGTAGCGAATGTCCACGCCGAGCATGCCGTAGTCCCACTGCCCGCGATAGTGTTGCAACTGTTTCGCTGCGTTCTCGAAGCTGCTCGACAGCGTCGAGGCATCGGTGCGGAACACGCCGAATTTGTGCATCCAGTTGTGCGGCAGGTACGCATCGAGCGAGACGTCGTAAAGTGCGGCGACCATCTCGGCGACGACCTTCGAGGCGTTCGGGCCTTTCACAATGGCGGTGTACGTTTCCTTCTTCGCCGGTTCGAGTTTCGAGACGAATCGCTCCCACTTCACCGTCAGGTCTTTGTTCGTCCACGGGACGTCGACGTGCCGCGATTCGAGGTAGCCACGATTCTCGCGAACGTACGTGGTGCGAACCGTGAACCCGCCGCGCATCGCTTCGTCGATCTTCTGCTTGATGGCGATCTGCGTCTTCTCGGGATCGGTCCAGAACGCTTGCAGAATCTGGCCGCGATGTTCGACTTCGATGTACGCGCGGCCCCGGTCGTAACCGGTCCCCCAGATCGCGGAGAACTCTTGCCCCGGCTCCAGCGTCCACTTCGGCGCGGCGAGCAGGTTCGGGATTTTCAGCGCGAATTTCGCGTCGTCGGCTTTCAGCACGCGAACGTGCATCTGCGCGGTGACGGGCTTGCCGAAGCGATCTTGCGTCTCGAGGATCACGCGGTAAATGCCTGCGGGCAGCTTCGCGTTGAGTGTCTGTTTGCCGTCCTTTTCGGTCTGGAAATCGAGGCTCTTCGCGAGTTCGCCGAGCGCCCACGTTCGCGCATCGTTCGAATCGGGACGCGGCGCAACGACCCGGCCCCGACCGCGTGGCTGCGGCATCGTTCGACCGAACAAGTCCGGGCGCTGTACCGTTTCGGGTGCCTTCAGGTTGAAGATTTTCACGATGCCCTTCGCGGCCTGTCCCTCGCCATCGAGCGTCGTCGTCGTCAGTTTGAATGCCACATCGACATCGACCGTCTGCCATTCTTCGGCACTAATCGTGGCTTGCAGAGCGGTGTAACCCACCGTCACAGATTTACTCGCGGAGCGCGTCTCGCCGGTCGTGTCGGTCACGTCGGCATTCACGGTGTAGTGGAAGCTCGGCTCGTCCTTTTCGGGCACGCTGAGGTCGGGCTTCACGGTGAATGTCACGGTGAAAGTGCCATCGGTTTCGGTCGTCGCGGTGCCGTGCGAAATCTCTTGGGCCGCGCCGCGATTCGGCGGCATCCGCCACCAGTAACTATCGGTAAACCACGATGGCCAACGGACTTCGCGCGTCACGCGGTAGCGAACCTTCGCGCCGTTAATCGCCGACCCGGTGTATCCCGTCGCTTTGCCGGTGACTTTCACTTCGCCGTTGAGTTTCACTGCCTCTTTGGGTGCCTCGATGGCCACCTGGAACTTCGGCCGCTTGTATTCTTCGACGTTCACCTGAACCGCACCGATGCCGTTGCCTTGCACGATAATCTGCATCGCCCCCGTGAGGCGATCTCGCGGCGCGGTGAAACTCCCGCTGAACGAACCGAAGTCGTTCGACTTCACCATCTGCTTCGCGATCTCTTTGCCGTTCGGATCGTTGAACGCAACGGAGAGTGCCTGGTTCGGCACGGCACGGTAATTGTCGTTTTTCGTGTCCGCGTTGAGGCAGATGCCCTTGTATTGAATCGTCTGGCCGGGCCGATATAGCGAGCGATCCGTGAATAACACCGACTGCACCTGGGGTGCAAAGTTCTCGGGTTGCTTGTAGATCGCATGTTCGTTCTGGCTCGAAAGCTCTTGGCCTTCGTGGCTCGCCAGAATGAAGAAGTTGCGGTTCGCCTCGCCGGCGATAGTGAACAATCCGTTCGCGTCGGTGGTCACGGTTTTGCCTTCGTTGACGCCACCCACATGGTTGTTGCGAACCCACGTGCGAATCTTCGCGTTCGGGATCGGGTCGCCCGATTTCGCATTCAACACGAACCCCTCGAACCGCCCCGAACCGTACGCTTGTCGGCAGACCACCGCCAAGTCGCTCACCCAGACATCGGTGAACGCCACCTGATTATTCGTATCGCCGAAGTCGGCCTTCATGCTCGAGACGATGAAGTAGAAGCCGGGCTTCAACCCCTTGGGCGCGGGGACATCGTGGCTGCGTTCGTGATAATCCGTCGTCTCGGGCAGGTCGGCCGACCATTCGAGTTCGGCCTTGCGTTTCGCCAAATCGTCGCGGTCAGCGTTGTTCATCTGCTCCGGGCGGTAGCGATCTTTCGTCAGCCGCGCGACCCAATCGGCTTTCACTGCACGAAAGTACACCTTGTTGAAATTCTTGTACTGCACCCGCAACACCGGCAGTGGATCGGTCCAGACTCGCTCGGTCGAGACTTGCAGGCTGGCCGCTTCGATTTGCTGAATGAGATTCTGGCAGAGCTTGCCGCCATTGCTCTTCGGGAAGGCGTTCTTGCCCTGGATCGCGATCTTGCGGGCTTCGACGAGATCATTCTCGCCCTGTACCACGACCGCGAGCCGGTGACGCGCCATCGCCGACAGTTCGTGGTCGGCCCATTTGTCCGCGAACGCTTTCAACTCGGCCTTGTAGCGTGGCGACTTTTGTTCGCCGACTGCAAACCCGTTCGCGAACTGCAACCGCGACAAATCCGCATCGAGGTACGCCGTCTTGTCCGCATCGTCTTTGTGGAACGCGAGCAAGTTCTGATACAGCTTGATCGCCTTCAGCTTCGCCGATTCCGCATCGGTCGTGGCCGGTTGCCATTTCAGGAACTCGTCCGCCGTGGCGAGCGCCGGGCCGGCGGCATCGATCTCGAATGCATCTTCGGCCTTCGCGCCCGCTTGTTCGCCCGCACTGTAAAACGCGAGCGCATCGAACGCGAGGAAGTCGAACAGCGTCGGTCGATACGCATCGGGCATACTGCCCTTTTCGAGGAGCGCATCGTACGTGCCAATCGGGATCGCCTTCAGTTCCTTCTCGAACGAGAGTGACTTCGTGTAATGCAGATCGATTTCCGCGAACAACCGCGGCAAGTCCCACGTCGTGAAGTCGCTCGTCGGCGCGACCGCAGTAGCGGTGCGCTGGTTGAACCGCCAGCGATTCTGTTGGAAATAGTGCCAATACCAGTGCGCCAGCACCGATTCCATAACGGGCACCATCTCCTTCGGTGCCTTGGCGATCTCCGCCTTCATACGGGTGACGCGCTCTTCGGGCTTGTTGCCCTCGATGGTTCCTTCGAGCGCGATCCGCTTGGCAATCGCCTTGATCGCCTCGGGGTACGCTTTCTCCTTGAGTGCCGATTCGACGATCGGCCCGAGTTCCTGAATCGCCGTCTTCGGCAAACCCTTGTTGACGGCATCGTCGACTTTTTTCCACATCGCAGACCTCGGCGACGGCGTCGGGGGATCGTTGGCGGCAAACAAGACCGCCACACCGAGTATGGCCAGCAGGCCAGTCATGCCCACGATCGTGGGCCGGGAGAAACGATTCATCCGAGAATCCTCTGCAAGAGAACCGCAACGGGGCGGCAATGCTTTTATAGACGATTCCGGGCACGCCAGCGCACCGAGGTTCGAGATGGCGTTACAGCGGAGTTACAAGTAGCACACGCGGCTCGCGTGTCATTTCAAAATCCACGACACGCCACGTTACGCCACGACGCACGACACGCGAGCCGCGTATCCTACATATAAGCCGTGTGTCATTTCAAAATCCACGACACGCCACGACACGCGAGCCGCGTATCGTACATATAAGCCGCGTGTCGTTTCAAAATCCACGACACGCGAGCCGCGTGTACTACATAACGGAACTCTCCTCATGCAGCCATACATCCTCTCTGCGGTCCGAACGCCACACGGCAAGTTCCTCGGCGCACTCGCCGACATCGCGGCCCCCAGACTCGGTGCAGTGGCGGTGCATGTGGCGCTCGGGCGCGCCGCCGTGAAGGCGGATATGGTCGACGAAGTGATTATGGGGCACGTGTTACAAGCCGGTGTCGGGCAGAACCCGGCACGGCAGGCGGCACTGCTCGCAGGGTTGCCCGATACCGTCTCCGCGTTTACCGTCAACAAAGTCTGCGGCTCCGGGTTGAAGGCGATCGCACTGGCGGCACAGGCAATCATCGCGGGCGATGCGCAAGTGATTGTCGCCGGCGGTATGGAGAGCATGAGCCGTACGCCGTACTTGCTGCCGAACGCACGCACGGGGCTGAAGTACGGCGACCAACCGACGGTCGATGCGCTGATTCGCGATGGCTTATGGTGCCCGTTCGAGAATTGGCCGATGGGCGATGCCGCCGAACACACGGCCAGCCAGTGCGGCATCACCCGCGCGGCACAAGATCGCTACGCCGCCGCAAGCCACCAACGCGCCGCCGCCGCGTGGGCACGCGGCGACTTCGCGGCCGAGATCGCACCGATCTCGCTCGAAGGCAGAGGTGGACGCTCGACGGTCAGCTTCGGTGTCGATGAAGGCATTCGCGCCAACAGCACCGCAGAATCGTTGGCCGCGTTGAAACCGGCGTTCCAGAAAGCGGGCACGGTGACGGCGGGGAATGCCTCGCAACTCAGCGACGGTGCCGCCGCCGTAGTCGTGGCCACCGAACGCGCCGCAGAGCAGATCGGTACGCCACCGCTCGCACGCATCGTCGCCTACGCAACCAGTGGCGTGGCACCGAAGGATCTGTTCCTCGCACCGGCGACCGCAATTCCGATGGTGTTGGCGAAGGCGAATTGGTTGCTGAACGATGTCGATTTATTTGAACTCAACGAGGCATTCGCCGCGCAAATGCTCGCCTGCGTGCAAAAACTCGGCTTGGACGAAGCGAAAGTCAACGTGAACGGCGGCGCGATTGCTCTCGGCCACCCGATCGGCGCGAGCGGTGCCCGCGTGCTCGTTACGCTCGTTCACGCATTGCACAACCGCGGTCTCAAGCGGGGCGTTGCCTGCCTTTGTCTCGGTGGCGGCAACGCCATCGCGATGGCCATCGAGCGGGTGTGACTCACGAATCGAAGTACAGCGCGAACTCGTAGGGGTGCGGTCGCAGGCGGATCGCATCGACTTCTTCGCGCTGCTTGAACTGGATCCACGTCTCGATGACATCCTCGGTGAACACGTCCGATTGGCGTAAGAATTCGTGATCTTTCGCGAGGGCTGCGAGGGCTTCGTCGAGGCCGCGTGGCGGCTTCGGTACGTCTTTCAACTGCTCCGGGGCCATGTCGTAGATGTCTTTATCGAGTGGCGGGCCGGGGTGGATTTTGTTCTTCACGCCGTCGAGCATCGCCATGAGCATCGCGGCAAACGCGAGGTACGGGTTTGCAGCTCCGTCGGGCATGCGATACTCGATTCGCTTGGAATCCGGTCGCGACGAATAGACGGGAATGCGGATCGCGGCCGAGCGGTTACGTTGGCTGTAAGCCAGCGTCGTCGGGGCCTCGAACCCGGAAACGAGCCGTTTGTAGCTGTTCGTGGTCGGGTTCGTGAACGCACACAATGCGCGTGCGTGTTTCAGCAAGCCACCAATTGCGTACATCGCGACATCGGACAATCCCGAATACTGCGAGCCGGCAAACAGGTTTTTGCCGCCCTTCGCCAGCGACGTGTGAACGTGCATTCCGCAACCGTATTCGTCGTACAACGGCTTCGGCATGAAGGTGGCCGTTTTGTTGTGGCGATGTGCGACGTTCTTCACCACGTACTTGTATTTCAGCACATTATCCGCCGTCGGCAGCAGTTCGCCGTAACGCACGTCGATCGCACAATGGCCACCGCTGGCGCGTTCGTGGTGGTGGCTTTCAACGGTCAATCCACAATCGATCATCGCACGCATCATCTCGGAGCGCAGGTCGTGCGTTTGGTCGGCGGGCGGGCAGGGGAAGTATCCCTGGCGATACGGGATCTTGCTGCCGAGGTTGGGGCGTTCGTCGCGGCCCGTGTTCCACGCGCCTTCGTTGCTATCGACGTAATAAAACGCCGAGTGCGAAGTCTGATCGAATTTCACATCGTCGAACACGAAGAAATCGACCGACGGGCCGAAGTAGGCGGTGTCCGCGATGCCCGTCTGCTTCATGTAGTTGACGGCTTTTCGGGCGACGTTGCGCGGGTCGCGGGTGTAATCTTCCTTCGTGAGTGGATCCTGAATGTTGCAGATCATCACGAGCGTCGTTTCTTTGCGAAACGGGTCGATGAACAGCGTCTCCGGTTGCGGAACGACGATCATGTCGGATTCGTTGATCGCCTGCCAACCGCGCAGGCTGGCACCGTCGAAACCGATGCCATCCTCAAAGGCGCGTTCGTCGAGCATCTCGGCGGGGATGGTGAAATGCTTCCAGAGGCCGGGGAAGTCCATGAACCGCAAATCGACTGCTTTGACGTCGCGTTCGCGCAGAAACGCCAGCACTTCACGTGGAGTCACGATCACCTCAAAGTCGGAGGTCCAGGTCGCATCGGCACGTCGAAAAGGGAGAGGGGCGGCCGCGTGCGGCTGTTATATTGATGCCGCCGAAAATGTTTGAGGTCGTTGAAAAGCGAATCGTAAAACGTACAAATATCTACCTCTCTCAACTCGTAACAAGGATTCGAGAATATGCTGATATACAATGTCCCTGGCTTAATCATCGGCTTGATCGGCATCCTTGCGGGTGTCGGCACGAATTTCTTATGCACGGCCTCCGCGATCGATAACAAAACGGCCGCCGTGATTGCACTCGGTGTCTCTTGCGTCCTCGTGATTGTCGGCGACATCGGCTATCGCCTGTATCGCTCGCCAGCAACGCTACGGCAAATCTTGGCATGGTTCAAATCGCGGTAGTTTTGGGTAGCAGGTGCGTACGTTTGCGGGCTCGCGGGGGCGCGAGTAGCGTGGGGTTTCGGGCGGTGGCGAGGC
>JAYVQG010000014.1:0-12241 GCA_043757025.1 Limnoglobus sp. | reverse complement strand
AACTGAAAATCTGTGTTCGTTGCGGATGCATTTCTGGATTTTCAGCGGTTATTCGGAAGTCCCTGTCAATTAACGGTTTACAGTGGATACAGTAGAATTATCGGTAATGTGATGGGGATTTCCTACGGCACAATCACCAACGCGGTGCGGGCGCTGGCCGCGATTACGTTCATGGCAAACGGCATTTACTGGCTCGGAAACTGGATCACAATGCTCGGCATGTTCGTGACACCCTTACTGGCGCTGATCGTCACTTTCGGCTTGTTCATGACGCTATTCGATCTCGATCCGCAAGAAACGATGACCTCAATCGGTGCGTTAAACATTCTGCTGTTTATCGCGAATCAGTTATTCTTGGGCGTGATTCTCATCGCGATCGTGGCGAGTTCGGGCAAGAAGGAGAAATTCCAAGACGATAACCAAGTGGTCCCCGGCCAGATGGACCCCGAACCGTGGCCACCCGATGGTGGTGGTAAAGGCGGGAAGCGAAATCCAGTCCCCGACGTGGATGGTGATGATAACTGACGCAGGACGATTGCCGCTAACAAGGATCGACATGTAAAGTACTGCTGTTGTCGACATTAACTGTTCAGCGTTCGACTGCGATTGCACGGAAATGTGATCGCCATGGCGGACCCAATGGTGAGATCTGCATTCCGTCGTTCTCGGTTATGAGTCACCTATTTCAAATAATCCGCGGTAGCCGAGATAAAACCCCACAATGAAGATTGTTATGCCGATACTTAGCGTCTTATACGGCGAAAGGTGACGGGACCGCGTCGGCAGATTGGCGAGTAGTTGATTCTCGGGAGAATACACGCTGACATTCCACCCCGAAAGAATCAACCCGAAACCCAGAAGTATCGTAAACGCCGAGCCGCCCAGCCAAAGGTAGCGCGGCTGTCCGTAAATCTGGTCGTTCAGCCAGTTTCGAGATGGCGGTCGAAGTCTCGTCCCCAACTGATCGCGTATCATCTCGGATTTTTCGCGTTCCTCTTCGACGAGCCTCCGCATTCGTCGACGTTCGTTTTCTTCCTCATCCGTCCAGCGAGATTCCTTTTTGACGCCGTACGTTTCGTCGTCTTCTTCGGACTCCTCGGTCGCTTTTATCGGTCGCTTGCTCGATGGGGGCGGGGGTGGTGCCGCTTGTGAGGTCGCGGGCGCTTTCGCGGCCATCACCGGGCGAGCGATTGTCATTTTCGGCGACCGTACGACAGCCGAGCATTTCGGGCAGCGAACGTCGAGACCGGCGATCTCGGTGCTCACGGTCAACGGCTGACCGCAAGAACAGTTAAATGCGATCGGCATGTGTCCTCGCGTACTGGTTCAGCGTGAACTGGAATTTGTCGGGGCTGAGCGAATTGCGGCTCAGGGTTGTGCAAAACCAGTTTATGCGTTCATCGGCTCGTTGGCTACTCGTTCCACTTTTCGGTGCCTCTCGGATTGAGTCTACCATACCCAGCGAATATCAGTTCCGACTGTGGCAATACCGGAGTCATGCGCGAGCCACTCGAATGCGCACATGCAACCCGAAACTGATATGATTTACCGATACCCATCGCGGATCGGGTAAAACACGTCGAGTGCTTGCGAAGCCTCGGCGTTCGCGACGACTTTGTGACGCACATTGGCCGGAATGAAGTACATATCGCCCGACCGCAGCACTTGCTCTTCGTCGCCAATGAAAAATGTCGCCTCACCAAATACCATCATACCCATTTGTTCGTTCGGATGACTGTGCCAATCGACGACACCGAATGCAGGGATATCCACGACCGATAGCTGGATATGCTCGCCGGCATACGTGCGAATCGGCACGTTGCCGAACACGACATGCGAACCGCATTCACTGGCGGCAGGAAAATATCGGCTCATCGTGTGGCTCGCTCGGAATCGGGTAACTTCAAAACGATTGTCGCACAAATTCGCTGTGGCGCGAATCGTCGATTGCAAAAATGTCACAATTCTCAATACTGGGCGCGAAATCGGTCGCGTCTCATGCGATTCGCACTCCCAATTGGACGCATTGGCAGTCGTGAACTAACCTTCGGCGTGGAAAACTCTTCGGGCGCATCAGAAAGCGTTCGGTGCAAACAGAATTTTCCTCCCAATCGCCCACTTAGACCCTTACGGTACGTCCAATGATTGGGTTACGCGAACCTGGCGACGAAGCGATTCCCGGCTACACCCTCGTTTGCCCGCTCGGTAGCGGTGGCTTCGGCGAAGTCTGGAAGTGCATTGCGCCCGGCGGACTGAACAAGGCAATCAAGTTCGTCTTCGGAAACCTCAATTCGCTCGATGGCGACGAAGTGAAGGCCGAGCAAGAATTCAAAGCACTCGAACGGGTCAAGGCCGTACGACATCCGTTCGTGCTATCGATGGACCGGATCGAAGTCGTCGGCGGCGAGCTTCTCATCGTGATGGAATTGGCGGATCGTAGCCTCCACGATTGTTTCGTCGAATATCAGGAACAGGGCCGCGTCGGCATTCCGCGCGACATTTTACTCGGGTTCCTCGCGGACGCCGCCGAGGGGCTGGATCACCTCATCGATCGGTACAACCTCCAACATTTGGACGTGAAGCCGAAGAATCTGTTCTTGATCTGCGACCGCGTCAAGGTGGCGGACTTCGGCCTCGTCAAGCACCTCGAACGTCAGAGTTCGGCAGGGCTGATGGGCGGCGTCACGCCGGTTTACGCCGCACCGGAAACCTTCACGAACAAGATCTCCAAGCAGTCCGACCAATATAGCCTCGCGATTGTCTATGTCGAATTGCTAACGGGCCGCAAGCCATTTAACGGCAAAAACATTCGGCAACTCGCGCTGCAACACATGACCGAGCCGCCAGACCTGAGCATGTTGCCGCCTGCGGATCGCGCGGCGGTGGCGCGGGCACTGTCGAAGAACCCCGAAGATCGCTTCCCGAGTTGTGCGGTGTTCATTCGCACGCTCCAGGGGCTATCGACACCGCTGCCGACGACTGCCGTACCGGCGCTGTCGACGGCATTGCCCGATAGCTTGCAAGATAAAAAACTCGGCAAGACGCCATCGCCACGACGCGCACCGGAGTTGACCGAATCCAACATCTCGAACACCGTTTCGCGTATCGAAGCCGGCGTGCTGCGCCCGGCGATTCTGATCGGCGTCGGTAGCTTCGGGCGACGCGCGCTCCAGCAGATTCGCTGCCGCCTGTTGGATCGCGTCGGCGATTTGCAGCAGGTGCCGAGCTTCCGCTACGTGTACGTCGACATCGATCAGGACACCGTCGAGAAAGTCGATAGCGATGGCTCCGATGCGGCACTGCAACCCGAACACGTGCTGCACCTGCCGCTGCAACCGGTGACGGGTTACCGCCGTAAGCAACTCGATCAAATCCTAGAGTGGATGCCGCGCGAAGTACTGTATTCCGTGCCGCGCTCGCTCTCGGCAGACGGTTCGCGGGCACTCGGGCGGCTCGCGTTCTTCGATCATTATTTGAAAGTCTCCGCACGGTTGAAGAACGACATTCAGACGGCGATCCATCCCGAAGCGATCAAACTCTCGGCGGACCAAACCGGCCTGACACCCCGTGCGAAGGTGCCGAGTATTTACGTGTTTGCAAGCGCGACCGGCGGAACCGGTGGGATGCTACTCGACCTCGGCCACACCATCCGGCGGGTGCTGGCCAAGTTCCATATGGCCGACGCCGACGTTACGGCATTCGTCTATTGTGGATCACCAGAAGATCCGAACTCGCCACCGGGCGAACTCGCGAATGTGTTCGCAACGCTGACAGAATTGAACCACTACGCCGACCCCGATGTGACGTTCTCCGCGCGGTATGGCGGCCTCGATGGCCCGAAGTTGGAATCGAACGGCTTGCCGTTCACGGCCACGTACTTGCTACCGATGGCACAACGCACGCCGGAGGCGTTCCGCGATTGTATTTCGCACTTGTCGGGTTACGTCGCACACGAGCTGACGACGCCGCTCGGTACGGGACTCGAAGAGATTCGCCGTCGCCCAGCACTACAAGGGCGGACGCCGTTTCGCGGTTTCGGCACGTTCGGCGTTTGGTTTCCGCGTGGCCTGTTGTTGCGGTCCGGTGCCCGCCAGCTTTGTTTGGACCTTCTCAAAAGCTGGCACGATGCACCGTACAAAACCGTCCCGGAAGAAGCCGAAGCGATTACGCAGCACGTACTCACCGATCCGAGGCTCACGCCGGATCACGTCCAGCAGTTCATCATCGATGAATGTGCGCGCGGGCCGGATGGCGGGCCGCTCGAATCGATCGGGAAATGGTTTGTGGTGGGCAGCGAGCAAATCGAGTCCGCACACCGTCGCGGCGAAGGGGCGAACTGGGCCACCGCGTTCTGGGATCAAGCCAAAGATATGCTCGGCGGCGAGCCGACTGCCGAAGGCGATAGCCCCTATCGACGCGGTCGCCTCAGTCGATCGCTCGATCACGGGTTAAAAAATTCACTGTCGGCGTGGGGCAACGAACTCACCGAGTTGCTGCGTCCGATCGAAGAGATGAACGGCCCACGGTTTCTGGCGATGGAACACACCCTGCGACGCATCGGCGAAGCATTCGAGAAGGCCGCCACGGCACAAGAACAATTCGCGCCGAAGCACACTGAGACGCGACAAGCGTGCATTGCAGCGGTTCATGCTGCCCTCGAAGCGTGTGCAAAACCCACTGCTGGTTTCGGACTGTTCGGGAGCCGTTCGGCGCGTTCGTTGCGAGTGTTTGCGAATAAAGTGAAGCCGTTCATCGATGCCCGCATTGCAGAGGATCTCGCAGGGGTGACGGCGACATTCTATCGCCGCATGTGCTCGCGGATGGACGATCGCATTCGCGATCTGTTCATCGCCAAAGAGAACCTCGGCAAACTCATCGCGAAGTTGACCGTGCCGAGTGTGAAACCGGGTAGCCGATTCGGTGCGTCGCGCAATGTTGCGACATCGCCCGATGAGACCGACGAAGCGATTCAGTCGACGTTGCAACTCTCGAACACAATTCGCGTCGTGTTGCCCAACGGCGATAACAACCTCGACCGCGCCGCCGCCGACCTGCTGTTGAAATTGAACGCGGACGACTTACAGCAGATGCACGAGATTCTCGATAAGTTGGTGATTCAACCGCGTGGCGGCCTTGTGAGCATCTGCAAAATCCAGAGCGATTTGAGCCGCGCACTCAGTACGCCGATGATCGAACAAGCGACGGCGTTCCTGTCCAACCGCATCCCGCACCAGGACGTGACCGAAGTCGAAATGTCGAGCCAGGAAGCCAAGTCGGGCGGGTTGGCGAAACGCATCGGCAGCTATCTGAGACTCGCCGCACCGCAAGCACCCGGCCCCGCCGAGGAGGAGAAAACCTACGTCCTCGTACCATCCACGCCGAGTGGATATGCGTACGCAAAGGAAGTGAAAGCCGTTTCCCCTAAAGCGATCATGGTCACCGTACAAGGGCACGGCACCGACTTGATGTTCTGTCGCGAACAAGGCTACCTACGACCCGTAGACTTAATGAAACTGATCGAGCCGTGCCTCGATGCTTACGTCGAATCGACGGAAGCACCCGAGCGTTCCCCCCACTGTCGGTTCGACGTCACCGAGTGGGTGCCACTGATTAACTAAGCGTGATTTCCGAGGCCACGGTAATCACGCTCCGCCGAATGCGAGTTTCGATTTGCCGAGGTCCGGTGGCGGTGTTTCCGACATCGTTTTTCCGCCGTGACGATCGGCGTTTGGCTTGCCTTTTCGCAACAGTTGATCGACCATCTCGCGATCGATTTCTTCGAGTTCGAGCAACTTATTTGCCAGTAGGTCGAGGTCGTCTCGGTTCTTCAAAATCAAGTTTGTGGCACGAGCTTCTGTCTCGAATAGGATCCGCTGAATCTCTTCGTCGATGATGCGTGCGGTGCCTTCGCTGAAGTCGCGAGACTCGGCGATTTCTTTACCCAGGAACACGTGTTCCTCGCCAGCACGATACGACACCGGCCCGAGTTTGTCGCTCATGCCGAACTGCGTGACCATCATTCGTGCGATCCGGGTGGCGTGTTTCAAATCGCCGATCGCACCGCTCATCGGCTCGCCGAAAACGAGACGATCCGCAGCGCGACCACCCATCGCCACGACGAGTTCGGCCATCAGTTCGCTGAGCGAATGATCGACGCGATCTTCGTCGGGTTGGAACAGCGTGAAGCCACCCGCCCTGCCCCGCGGAACGATCGATACTCGCTCGATCGGAGCCGCTTTCGGTTCGAGCCACGCACACAGTGCGTGACCCGCTTCGTGGTAGGCGGTGCGTTTTTTCTCAACATCGCCGAACGCTTCTTCTCGCTTCGCACCGAGTCGGACGCGGTCGGCGGCCTGATCGAAGTCGTCCTGCTCGATCTTGTTTTTGCCGTTACGGGTGGCGACCAATGCGGCCTCGTTACACAGGTTGCGAAGGTCCGCGCCGCTCATCCCGATCATCGAACGCGCGATCCGTTCGAGGTCGACCGTGTCGGCAATCGGCTTGTTGCGAATGTGGACTTTCAACACCGCGAGTCGTCCCTGCCAGGTCGGGCGATTGATCGTCACGTGTCGGTCGAAGCGACCCGGTCGCAGTAACGCGGAATCGAGCACGTCGGGTCGGTTCGTAGCCGCAAGTACGATGACCGTCTCGGTGGGCTGGAAGCCGTCCATCTCGCTGAGAATTTGATTGAGCGTTTGTTCGCGTTCGTCGGACCCACCGCCCACGCCTGCGCCGCGCATCCGTCCGACGGCGTCGATCTCGTCGATGAAGATCACGCACGGCGAATTTTCCTTCGCCGTTTTGAACAAGTCGCGAACGCGGCTGGCACCGACGCCGACGAACATCTGAATGAACTCGGAGCCGTTAATGTTAAAGAACGGCACGTTGGCCTCACCCGCGACGGCCTTCGCCAGAAGAGTCTTGCCGGTGCCGGGCGGGCCGACGAGCAGCACGCCTTTCGGTACTTGGGCACCGAGTCGCGTGAATTTGTCGGGGCTTTTCAGGAAATCGACGACCTCTTGCAGTTCGCGTTTCGCGGCATCCATTCCTGCAACATCTTCAAATGTCGTACGCGCCTTTCCCTTTTCATAACGGCGAGCGGGGCTGCGAATGTAGTTGTTCAGGAAGCCACTGCCGCCCGGTTCGCGGATGCGCGGCAGCACGTAAAACACGAAGAACAGTACGAACACAATCAGCGGCAAGAACGCCCAGAGTAGTGGCCCGAGATACGATAGTTGTTCTTCGTCCTTCGAGATGCGGACTCGTTCGGTTGTATCGTTCGGATTTGTTTTTTTCAGTTCCGCGCGGTGTTTCTCGTCGGCGTCTTCGATCTGTTTGACCAAACGATATTGGTCGTCGGTTTGAAGCAGTACGAACGAAAACTGCCCGCCGGTCAGCCGCATGGTTTTCGCCATCTCACCGGTCGGGTCGCGGACTTCGCCCACCGCCCGTTCGGTGCCGATCAGCTTGAAGACTTTGATCTGTCCCGCATCGACGAGTTGATAGAACTCCGAAACGGAAATCCGGTTCGGCGTATTAAAAACGAGCAAACAGACGACGATCAAAACGAGCAAGATCGCCGCCGCCCACCCACCGGGTACGAGCGGATTCAACCGTTTGGTCGGCACTGGCTTTTGCGCCGGGTTCGATGCCGACGAGTCGGGTGTTGCGGGATCATTCGCGGCCATTCGAGAAAGCCTCAGTGTCAGAATCGGCGAGCGATGCGAACTGTCGCGGATACTACATATTAGTAGGCGGGGTGTCCGATGGTGCGGCGGCAACATCGGGGGCGTTCGATTCGGGTGCGGTTGTCGCCTCGGTCGGCTTCACGTCCGGTTCGGTGCGATTTGTGAAGAACGCCGACAGTTCGGCGAAGGTATTCAGCGCGGCTTTGCCCGCCTTCTTCTCGTCGGTGAGCTTGACGGGCGCGCGCGGCTTGGCCGGTTTCCGTGGCGGCAACGGCGCGGCTGGTACGGATGGTTGCGGAATGTTTCGCGCACCCGCATTCGCTGGGAACTGCGGTCGTGGCGCTAGTCCGCCACCTTGACGCGGTGCTGGGAAGCGACGCCCGCCGTCGCCCGGAGGAACTTGGCGCGGGCCTTGTGGCGGTCCACCCGGTCCGCGTCGGTCGCCCTGCGGCGGACCTTGACCCTGTTGCGGGGGTCGCTGCTCCTGACGTTCCTGGCGTGGGGCTTGTGGCCGCGACTGTTGCGGCGGGCGTTCTTGGCGTGGCTCGAACTGCTCTTGGCGACCCATCGGTTTCCGTTCGGAACCGGGTGGGATCATCGACAGTGAGATTTTCTTGTCGCCCGCCTTCACTTCCATCACCCACACGTGAACGACATCGCCCACGGACACCACATCGTACGGCGACTTGATGTAGCGGTTCGCCATCTGGCTGATGTGAACGAGGCCGCTTTCCTTCACGCCAATATCGACGAACGCCCCGAACGGAACGACGTTCAACACCGTGCCGGTCAGCTCCATTCCCGTCGTGACATCTTCGATTTTGAGGATGCCCTTCTTGAACACGGGCGGTGGCAGTTCCTCGCGCGGGTCGAGGCCGGGCCGGGCAATCGCTTCAAAGATGTCCAGCACGGTCGGCACGCCGACGTTGAGCTTGCGCGCAACGTCTTCGGGGTTCGCCTCGTTCAGCTTCTCGCAAATCTGCGAGATCTTCGCCTTGTCCAGAAGGTCGACGGGGCTGAAGCCGATGTCGGTCAGGTACTGCCGGGCAACCGGGTAGCTTTCCGGGTGGATCCACGTCACATCGAGCGGGTCTTCGCCGCCGATCACTTTGAGGAACCCCGCCGCTTGCGTGAACCGGGCCTCGCCGAGTTGCGGCACGCTCTTGAGTTGCTCGCGGGTCTTGAACGGGCCGTTGGCTTTGCGATACTCGACGAGTTCGCGGGCCGCCAATTGGTTCAACCCCGAGACGTGTCGAAGCAATGGCACGCTCGCGGTGTTCACATCCACGCCCACGTGGTTCACGCACGATTCGACGACGCCTTCGAGCGACGCCTTCAAGTGCTTCGGGCGAAGATCGTGTTGGTACAACCCGACACCGACGTGTTGTGGGTCGATTTTGACCAACTCCGCAAGCGGATCTTGCAGGCGACGACCGATCGACACCGTGCCGCGCGTCGTGGCGTCGAGTGTCGGGAACTCTTCCTTCGAGATCGGGCTGGCCGAATAATCGCTGGCCCCAGCCTCGTTGACGATGACGTACGCGAGGTCCGTCGGCGCATCGGGCAAGCCTTCGAGGCTAATCACGAGTGGTGGTGGTGGCGGCGTTTTCGCTGTGGGTTTCGCAGTGTCGGTGGTCGTGACCGATTCCGCCGTCGGCATCGCATCCGCGGACATCACCGAGGATTCTCCCGGCATACTGACGATGCTCAGTACCGTCTCCGCGACGCCGATGTGCGCGCTCATCTCGACCGATTCTGCCGCCGAAGCGGATACCGTGGCCAGCGGGGCCGCAGGCATTGCCGAGTCGGGTGGAACGACGGCTGTTGCTTCGACGGTCAGCGGTGCGACTGCCGTCAACTTCGGCTTTGGGTTGATCCGTGCGTCTTCGAGTTCGGCAATCAAGTCCGAGATCAGTTGCTCGGTCTCGCGGCACGCGGTGCCGTTGCCGATCGCGATCACGGATGTGCCGTGTTTGCGAATCAATTGCTCGAGCTTCCGCTTCGCCTCATCGCTGCGCTTTTGCGGTTGGTGCGGATAAATGACGGCATCTTCGAGGAGTACGCCAGTTTCGTCGAGTACGGCCACTTTGCAGCCCGACCGCATTCCGGGGTCGATGGCGAGTACCCGCTTACCGCGCAACGGCGGCTGGAGGAACAATCCGCGCAAGTTGCGTGCGAACACGTGAATCGCATGGTCCTGCGCGCGATCCGTGAGGTCGCGGCGAATTTCGCGTTCCAGGCTCGGCAAGATCAGCCGATCGACGGCATCGGTCGCGACTTCGATCAGAATCTTCTGGTTCGGGTGGTCGGCCAACGGCAGGTTATCTTCGGCGATGAGCTTCGCACGGGGAACATCGACGCTGACGCGCAGCCGCAGAATTTGCTCTTTTTCGCCGCGATTCACGGCCAGCACGCGGTGTGGCGGAATGCTGCGAACGGGTTCCTTGAACTCGTAATACTCGCGATACTCGATGCCCTTCCCTTCAGGCACGGTTTCGATTTTGGTCGAGACGAGTATTGCGGTATCCCACATGTACGCTCGCAATGGTCCGCGAACGTCGGAGTTTTCCGAGACGAGTTCCGCGAGGATGTGCTTCACGCCGGTGAGGACATCGTTGACGTCGTGGAGCTGCTTCCACGGATCGACCATGCCCGGCAGCACTTCGTCGAGTTTGTCCACTGTAGAGTCGCGAGTCCAGATTGCGAGTGCGAGCGGTTCGAGGCCTTTTTCGCGAGCATCGGAGGCCAGCGTTCGCTTCTTCGGCTTGTACGGCAAATACAGGTCTTCGAGCCGTTTCGGATGATCGGCTTCGAGGATCGCCTGCGTGAGATCATCCGTCAGGCGACCCTGGCCCGCGATGCTCTTCATAACGGTTTGCTTGCGGTCGGTCAGTTGGCGAATCGAATCGATGCGACCTTGAATGAGGCGAATGCCATCTTCGTTCAGCCCGCCCGTTTGTTCTTTGCGGTAGCGCGTGATGAACGGCACCGTGTTCCCGCTGTCGAGTAGTTGCACCACCGCTTCGACTTGGACTTTGCGAATCTGCAAGTCTTGTGCGATCCGCGACAGGTCTTGCGACTGCGGCGCACGCGGCACGACGGGCACCGGCTGCGGAGGCAGTGTCGGCACGGGAGGCGGTGGTGGAGCCGCACCGAGGATCTCCGGTTCGACCGGAGTGGCGACCGCATCGGTTGCGATGGCCACAACCTCAGCACTCGTTCCCTCCGTTGCGGGAGTGGCTGCATCCACTTTGGCTTCGTCGTTGGCTGCGGGGCTGACCGTCGTATCGTCGTTTGTCATGTAACAGACCTGGCGGGGACTGCGGGGGACCGACCGTGGGTTTGCACGACCATCGGCGGCCGTCCGGGTGGCTCACACAGTTGTGAATCCCGGACTGGAAACATATTTAGCTTTAGTTATTGCTGTCCCGAGGTGGAGTCAAGGATGCGTACGTCTCGTTCGTGAGGCGTTCGCGGATGAGTGCGATCATCGGGCAGCCAGAAGTTCCAATAGTCGGTTGTTTTGTGGGTAACTGTGCCCGAGGTGTTGGCGGAACCCTTCCGCGTATTTCACGCCAGCGGAACGACCTTGCTCGGCGGCCCAAGTCTTCATCGAATCGACCAGACTATCGACGCCGTGGTGCTTGCGGAGCCAGTTCCGTTGGCTTTCGTGGCATTCGAGCATTCGCGATTTATCGTCGATCACCGTCGAGATATCGATGCGAAATGTCGGAACGATCTTCTGGCCGAAAAGATCTTTGCCTTCGAGCGGGTCGCAGTAATACGTGTGCGGGATCGAATCGATCGGCGGGTGTTCGTGTCGGCCGTGAAGAAAATTTGGAATCGGGGCGGCGAATGTCGCGGCCCGTACGATTTTGCTCGTTTGTTCGTGGTCGAGGTGGTAATCGTCCGGGCTGTGCGTGAGTACGATTTCCGCGCCGACGCGGTTGATGAGCCTTACAACTTTCTCCAAAACGCACTCGTTGAAAATCACTCGCAAGTCGCGCTCTTCGATGCAGTGATACGTCGCACCGATCGCGCGGGCGGCAGCGGCCCCCTCGGCACGTCGAATGCGGGCGATCTCGTCGGGGTCGTATTCGGCAGAACCGCAGTCGCCGGGCGTCATCGTCGCGATGTGGACTTCAAATCCATGTTCCCGCTGCAACCGAACGAGCGTGCCCGCACACAGAAACTCCGCATCGTCCGGATGAGCGACGACCGCGAGAACGACGGAAGCCATAAGCGTTTCACTCTGTGTGCGGAAAAGTTCGGCCTGGTTCCAATTGCGGTGATTTTGGGTAGCAGGGAATGATTCCACCACTTACCCACCCACCCATCCCTGGACTCATTGCCGAATTTCGGAACCAACCTAACCCACCAACGACTTACGTCCGATTTCGCCCAATTCCAATCACGCCGGAACCAAATTTTTAGTGGTCTTATTTGGCAAAACTGGGCATGGTTCAAATCGCGGTAGTTTTGGGTAGCAGGTGCGTACGTTTGCGGGCTCGCGGGGGGCGCGAGTAGCGTGGGGTTTCGGGCGGTGGCGAGGC
>JAYVQG010000013.1:0-12317 GCA_043757025.1 Limnoglobus sp. | reverse complement strand
TCCGAAATCGGGAATGATTCCAGGGATGGGTGGGTGGGTAAGTGGTGGAATCATTCCCTGCTACCCAAAATCGCCGCAATTGAAACCAGGCCCGATTTTGTGTCGTGGTCGGTCGATTTACTGATGCATTCGGTCGCGAAACGGTCGGTAGTTACGGCGAGTCCGATTCGATTGCCGTCGACATAAACCGCGATTCGGGTTCGAGATAGAGAAAACGCATCAGATTATTTGCCATCGTCAGGAGGCATTTCGGGTCGCAAAAACCGAAAAAACACCCCAAAAAGCGGTTTTCGAGCCACATTATTTCCGACTTACGTCGATTCTGGCACCCTCCAATCGCGAGCACACACATGACGACCGACACGCCAACGCCCAAATCGAACCTGCGTTGGTGGGTTTGCGGAATGCTATTCCTGGCCACGACGCTGAACTACATGGATCGCGTCGCACTGAATCAGACCAGCAATGTGATCCTGAAGGAGTTCGGACTCGACGACCGCGATTATGCTCGTTTGGAAGCCGCATTCGACATCGCCTTCGGCATCGGCACGCTCTCGATCGGCTGGCTCGTCGACCGCGTGAACGTTCGCTGGGTGTATCCCGTCGTCGTGGCAGGGTGGTCGCTGGCGGGGTTCTTCACCGGTTATACCGACACGTTTACGATGTTGCTTCTCGCGCGAATTGCGCTCGGCTTCTTTGAAGCCGGGAACTGGCCGTGCGGGATTCGCACGACGCGAACGATACTGCCACCCGCCGAGCGATCCTTCGGAAATGCCTTGTTTCAAAGTGGAACGGCAATCGGTGCGATCATCACACCGCTGATCGTGCTCGCCTGTTTCCGTTACTACGGCGAACACACGCCGGGTGTCTGGACGGTGCCGTTCCGTGCGATTGGCCTCATCGGTATATTCTGGGTCGTGGCGTGGCTCGCCTTCGTACCAAGCCGATTGTTCCCGCCGCCGCTATCGAGTACGGAACCGGCCACGCCGTTCTCGGCGGTGTTCCGCGACCGCAAATTCTGGCTGCTCGTGCTCGTGATTTTCGGCGCGAACACCGGTTGGCACACCGTCCGCGTCTGGATGCCACGCCTGCTCAAAGTCGGCCACGGCTACAGCGAACCGGAGATCCAACAGTTCGGCATGGCGTATTATCTCGCCGCCGACGTCGGTTCGTGGGGCGTCGGCCTGCTCACAATGTACCTCGCCTATCGCGGTCGCGATCTCTTCCGGGTTCGCCGCGGCACATTTTATTTCTGCACGTGCCTGCTACTTGCATCCACGATCGCCTTACCAAGTCTATCGGGCCAACAATTGCAACTCGCGCTCCTCGTCGTCGGCTTCGCAGCACTCGGTTTGTTCCCCACATATTTCTCGCTGAGCCAAGAAGTATCCGGGCGACACCAGGGGAAAGTCACGGGCACGCTCGGCTGTATCAACGCCATTTACATGGCCGGCATGAAGACCGCACAAGGTGCCTACGCCAAAGAAACGCAACGCTTCGACGACCTCATCGCCATCGCTGCGATCCCCGCCGTCATCGCGTGCCTGGCGCTCTTATTCTGGCCACAGTCGAACCGAGAAGATGCGAAATGAATGCGTCGTTCGTGTAGAATGCAAGCATTCAGAAGGAGTACGACATGATACCGCAGAATGCCAATGAAGAACCGCCAGTCGAAACGACACCGGACGATTGCGATCCGCTGATCGCGGCGGTGAACAGTTTGGCGAACCGCACGCCCGAACAAAAGCTCGCCGACCGAGCCGAGGCGATGACGTACCTCCGCAAAGGCCGACCACTACCCGAAGGCAAAACGCTAAACGATGTCGTCGAAGGAACGTGGCCCGGCGACGAAACTGACGAGCAAATTTACGAAGCCCTCGAAAGGCTTTCGTAGTGGCAACTCCTCTGTATCTACTCGACACCAACATCATGGTCCATTACGTCCGTGGAGATGCTGTTTGGGCTATGATTCGAGAGGAATATCAGCTATTTATCGTCGAACCGACTCCGATTATTTCCATCGTCACGGCTGGCGAGTTGAGGTCGCTGGCATTGCAATTCAAATGGGGTAACGCGAAGCTCGACAGAATGGAATTCGCGTTGGGATACTTCGATGAGATGCCGATCGAATCTCGCAAATTAGTCGACGCCTACTCAAAGACCGATGCGTACACGCAGAGTATTGGGCAGACGATGGGAAAGAACGATCTCTGGATCGCAGCCACGGCTGTCATTTTCGATGCACGTTTGCTCACGACCGACCGCGACTTCGACCGACTCGATCCGCTCTTCCTAACTCGCGACTGGATCGAAATTGAGACGAGGAGTTGACGTTACTTTTTCTCGAACAGGTTTGGCAGGGCTTCGAGCACTTTTGCAATTTTGTCGTCGTTGAGTTCGCCCAACTTGAACGCGAAATTGGCGGTCACTTTTTCGCGAACGAACATCAGTACGGTGATGTCCGCATCGCGGTGTAGGACGTACGCCGGGGGGCCATCGGCATCTTCAAACGCGCCGATAGGGATGCTCTTCAGCCCCTGTTTCTGGCCCCATTTCGCCAGTGGGTCGAGATCGGCGGTGTCGGTGAGTTGCGTCATCCACACTTTGAAGCCATCGTCTTTTTTCGCCGTCGCTTGGCCATCGAGCTTGATGAGGAGTTTGCCGAGCGGTTCGCTGAGCGTACGTGCGAAGACGATCGCCGCCGGTTTCTCTTTCTGTTCGCAGATGTAACACGTTGGCTGGCCGCGTTGCGGCCCGGTCGCCACCAGAAAGCTATACGGCCCTGGGCGTTTCCCCACAGACACGCCCGACGCGAACGGTTCTGCCGCGAATGTCGGAGAGACCATGAAGAATAGCAAGAGCGACAGTATTCGCATGAGTTCGCGTTCCGAAATGGGTTGTCTTAACCACCGCGGCGTTAGCGCGGCTTCGGTTTTGCCTTTGGGTCGGCCTTCTTTGCGAGGATCTCTTGGCCGGTGGGGCAGTCGGACTTCAACGGGCACTCGGCGCACTTCGGTTGCTTTTCGCGGCAGATTTCTGCGGCCAATGTGGCGATGTGTTCGGTGAACGCGATGCCGCTCGTTTTGGGTATGTAATGCTCGATGGTGCCGCGTGCAGATTCGAGATCGTCGATCTCGCCTTCGACGACTTTCAGACGTCGCAGGACGCGAAGCGTCGGTTCGTCGAGTGGAATGGCATGACCGCCGAGCGAACGCTGCGTCACCCATGCGACGGTGAAATCGTTGACGCCAGTGAAACGGGCGAGTTGTTTAGCGGCTTGGCGGAGGCCTTTTTTGTCGAGGTCGCCGAGTTCAAACGAGTAGTACATCTCGAAGACGTACTGAAGGATTTCGACGATGCGCTGGGCTTTCGGGCCGTTACCGGGAATTCCCTTCAGCACTTCGTGGATTTCGGGCACGGTGCTGACGCGGATTTCGTTCCAGTCGAAGAAGGTCTTCTTGAGGTGCAGGAACGCGGCATCGGCTTGGGCGGTGGGGCAGCCTTCGCGGCAGACGCCGTAAACGAGTTCTTCGAGTACGGGTCGCGCGACCGGTTCGGCGGGTGCGGCAAGCTTCTTTTCGAGCAGCTTGAGTGCTTTCGCGAGAAGTTCGGGTTTGCTGGTCGTCGCCGGCATGGCGTGGGTCTCGCGTTTTGCGTGTGGGCCGATTACAGCGGGGTCGGTCCGGCGGTGGGCGGTGTTGCCGATTCTATCGTTTCGTCTTCACTGTCTTCGTCGTCGTCTTCGTAATCGTCTTCATCGTGATCGCTACTATCTTCGGTATCGGCAACGAGCGGTTCGGCAACCGCTTGCGGGTTCGACTTCGCTTTCTCTTCGGCCAAAATCCGAGCGATTTCGACGCTCTTCTTGATACCCAAATCGAGGATGAACGCCAGCACCGGCACGTAGCGAATCGCCAATCGCGCGGCGACTTTCGACTGAATGAACCCGGCGGCATGTTGCAAGCCGTAAATCGCGAGCTTTTGCTGCTTCTCGGTGCCCATCACCGATACGTAGACTTTGGCGTTTTGCAGGTCGGCAGCGACCTCGGCGCGGGTGATGGTGACGTTCTTCACCCGCGGGTCTTTCAATTCGAACAAGATCGTCGTGCTGGCGACTTCGCGAATCACCTCGGCGATCCGGGCTAGCCGGTGCGTTTTCATACGAGTCGTACTTCGAGTAATAGTAGTCCGGGAACGCCCCGGAACGATTGTCCCGGGGTCCGATTACGCGTTACAGGGTCCGGTAGCGGATTTCGATCTTGAACGCTTCGATGACGTCGCCGATTTTAATGTCGTCGAAGCCCGTGATCCGCATCCCGCACTCGTACCCTTCGCGTACGTCTTTCGCATCGTCCTTGAACCGCTTGAGCGAATCGAGGCCGACGACGCGGTCGCCGGTCGGGAACAGAATCACTCCATCGCGGATCACCCGAACGCGAGCCGAACGCTCGATCGTGCCGCTGGTGACGTGGCAACCGGCGATGGTTCCCACTTTGCTGACCTTGAACGTATCGCGAACGATCGCACGGCCGAGGTGGATGACCTCTTCGACCGGCTTGAGCTTGCCTTCGAGTGCCGCTTTCACGTCGTCGGTCATCTTGTAGATGATGTCGTACTCGCGGATGCTGATCCCGCGTTCCTCGGCGAGCCGTAGGGCGGCATCGTCGGCGGTGACGTTGAAACCGATGACGAGCGTATCTTCGGGGGAGGTCAGCGCGAGGATCACATCGGATTCGGTGATGGCCCCAATACCAGCGTGCAACACGCGGGCACAGACTTCCTCGTGGACGAGCTTCTCGAGTTCCTTCTTGATCGCCTCGACCGAGCCGCGGGCCTCGGCCTTGATGATGATCTTGAGTTCGGTCATCTTGATCTTGGCACGCTGGGCCGTCAGGCTTTCGAGGCTGACCGGCGCGAACGCAGTTTGCGACGATCGCTGCATCACGTCTTTGCGCTTCTCGGCAATTTCGCGAGCCGTGCTGACGTCGTCGACCGCGTAGAACGGGTCGTCGGCGTTCGGCACTTCATCGAGGCCGGTAATCTTCACCGGCGTACTCGGACCGGCTTCGTCGATCAGCAGGCCCATGTCGTTGTACATGGCCCGGACGCGACCGTACGACGAACCGCACAACACGATATCGCCCTTGCGAAGCGTACCCTGTCGGACGAGTACCGTTGCCATCACGCCTTCTTGGCCCACCATGTAGGCTTCGAGGCAGGTACCCGTGGCCTTGTGGTCCGGGTCGGCGGTCAGCGGTGGCTCGGCGAGTTCGGCGACGAGCAGGATTTGCTCGAGCAGTTCGGAAATGCCTTGCCCCGTCATCGCGCTGGTTTCGACGAACGGGATGTCGCCACCCATGTTGTCGGGGAGCAGGTTCAGGCTGTAAAGCTGGCGGCGGGTCTTTTCGAGGTTCGCGTTCGGCATGTCGATCTTGTTGATCGCTACGACGATTGCCACCTTGGCCGCGCGGGCGTGGCTGATTGCTTCTTCGGTCTGCGGCATCACGCCATCGGTGGCCGCCACGACGATAACGACGATGTCGGTGACATTCGCCCCGCGTGCCCGCATCTTGGTGAACGCTTCGTGACCGGGCGTGTCGAGGAACGTGATCTGCTTTCCTTCTTTTTCGACCTGCCACGCGCGAATCACCTGCGTGATACCGCCCGCTTCGGTGGAAACGACGTCGGACTTCAAACCGAACTCGATGCGAATCTTGTCCAGGAGCGACGTTTTGCCGTGGTCGACGTGTCCCATGATCGTGACGATCGGGGCGCGAGCTTTCAGCAAAGTCGGATCGACGACGTTGGCTTGCTTGACGAACTCGTCGAGCAGCTTGCCTTCGGCGGTCTGCGTGACCTTGAGGATCAGCTGAATGCCCTTATCGACCGCGATGAGTTCGGCGACTTCGAACTCGACGGGCGAGTTGTTGCCGTACAGCTTGCTGGTTTCTTTCAGTAACCGCTTGCTGAGTTCGCCGGTCTTCATGCCGATCGCTTCGGAGAGCGAGCGCACGGTGATCGGCGGCGAGATTTCGACGGGGCCTTCTTTTTTCAGCGCTTGAAGCTGCTTGTTCCGCTGCATCTTGCGGAGTAGTGCGGCGCGTGGCCCGCGCTGCGAGCCGTACTTGTTGTCGAGAACGTCGACGGTTCCACCGACGCCGATCGTTACCGACCCGCTCGATGGCCCGCGTTGGCGGCTACGGTCTTGGCGGGCCTTGTGGCGACCATCGCGACCGGACACGCCGCCATCGGAACGCTTCTTGTCGCCTTCTTCGTCGCTGACCATCGGCGGCGGTGGCAGGCCGTCGTCCGGACGGGGCCGAACGGGGCCGCGCGCGACATCGGTACCACCCGGACGTGCGGGCGACTTATCGTTCGGACCAGCGCCTTGTGCCGAAACATCGCCAGTTTTCTGGATGTCGGCGATCGAAACTTTCTTGCCTTGCTGTTGAAGCTTACGGAACTTCTCGAGCATTTCCGGCGTGAGTTTGACCTGTCCCGTGGCACGCGGCGCGACGACGGGCGGCCCCTTGCCGGTGCTAGGCGCTCCGGCAGGTTTTGGCGGACCAAACGGAGAAGGACCACCACCAGGGCTGCCAGGGCGCGGCGCGCCGTGCGGTTGTTGCGGTCCCGTATGGGGGCGGGCACCGGTGTGGCTGCCGATCTGCGAACGCGGCCCACTTGGGTTCGGTCGATTGTTGTTGCCTTGCGGCGACCCACCACCGCCACCCGGTGGGTAGTTCGGTCGCGGCGTACCGGAGAGCGTGTTGATTTGGCGATTGCCGCCGAGGTTCGCAGGCGGTCGCACGGGTGCAGGTGGAACGAACGGCGCGGGCGGTGGCACTGGCACGGCCACGACCGACTTCGGCGTCTCGACGGCCACGACTGGTGCAACAACGACTTCCGGCACTTTCACGGGTGCAATTTCCGCAACCACGACGGCAGGCACTTCGACGGGGACCGGTGCAGCCACCTCTGGCTCAGCTACGACCGCCACGGGTGCGGCGACAGTCTTTTCGACCGTTACAGGTTTCTTCGGTTGGGCGCGACCGCCCAGGTTTTGGATCTTTGAACCCGCGAGATTCGGCGTCTTTGCGACGTAAGGTACGGGCGGGGCAGTCGGTTCGGCGACAACCGCTGCCGGTGGCTTGGCCTTCACGGCGGGAGGTGCGACTGTCTCGGCCACCTCAACGGGTGCCACGGGCGCGACCTCTTCCGCGACCGGTTCAGTGGCAACTGGTTTCGGTGGCGATTTCGTCTTGGGTATCGTGAGGATTTTCGCTTCGGTTTTGGCGGGAATTGCCGTTTTGACGGGTGCAGCGTGTGCTGAAGTGTGGCTGCCCTTCTTACCCTTCGATGCGATCCGCTCTTTGAGCGAATCGACCTGATCGGCGTCGAGCGTGCTGAGTTGATTCTTGACCGACGAAAAGCCGAGATCCTTGCAGTGATCCACCAGTACGGTGACTGCCAGATCGAGATCTTTGGCTAAGGTGAAAAGGCGGACTTTTGCCGCCTTGGATTCTTTCGTCTGCGTATTCGACAAGCGCTGCTCCTTTGGGATTGTTCGCAACAATCCCTGGTCCACGGTCGGGGAGTAATGCACTCCCGACCGAATCGATCATGTAGTATTCTAACGGCGACACGTGTCTCGAACAGGGGGCATCGGGTTGTCATACCGATGGCTCCACCACAACCGTGGCTTCGGGTCCGTCCACAATCGTGGCTTCGGGTCCATCCACCACAGACACTCCGGCGGGTTCCAAGTTCGCACTCGCTTCGCTTGCGGCACTCGCAGCGGCGGCGGCTTCATCGGCGGCACGGTTGCGTGCAGCGATCTCCTCGGCTTCGGCTTCCGCCTCGGCTTCGGCAATCGCTTGCGCCGTCGCGTTTCGTTCGTCTTCCACGCTGCGTTCCATATGGTCGGCGTATTCTTCTGCGTAAGCGATCACTTCGTCCGCCTGCTCCAGCGGCAGCCCCGTAAAATCGGTCAGTTCCGCACCATCGATAAAGGTTAAGTCGTTATACGACAAAAACCCATCGCCAATCATCGCCTGTACGTGTTCTTCGCTCACGTTCGGTAACTGCGCGAACCAGCGTTCGGCCCGTTCGAGGCTCTCGGCCAACTCCTCGTGGGTCATAATTTCAATGTCCCAACCGACGAGTTTCGAGGCCAGTCGCACGTTCTGCCCGCGTCGTCCGATCGCCAGCGAAAGTTGGTCGTCGGCGACCAGCACTACGGCCCGCCCGAGCCGCGTATACGTGAACACTTCGCTGATCTGCGCGGGGGAAAGTGCATTCGGGATCAAGACTTGCAGCGAATCGTTCCAGCGAACGATGTCGAGCCGCTCGCCGTTGAGTTCTTCGATGACGTTCTTAATTCGACTGCCGCGGACACCCACGCAGGCACCCACGCAATCGACTTTCGTATCGATGCTCGACACCGCCAACTTGGAGCGATACCCCGCCTCGCGAGAGATCGCGCGAATGTCGATCGTGCGGTCTTCGATTTCGGGAATTTCATCTTCGAATAAAGCGCGAACGAAGTCCGGGTGAGCACGCGATAATACGATCTTCACGCGCTGCCCCGCCTTGCGAACTTCGAGCACGACGGCCTTGACTCGTTCGCCGACGTGGTGCGTTTCGCCGGGGATCTGCTCGCTGCGCGGCAGGAGGGCTTCGCTTTTGCCGAGTGAGACAATCGCCGTGCCCGCATCGACGCGGGTGACGGTGCCTTGGACCAACTCGCCCTTTTTGCCTTGATATTCGTTGTAGACGGTGTCCGATTCGGCTTCGCGAACCTTCTGATAGATGATCTGTTTTGCCGATTGTGCCGCAATGCGACCGAGCGTGACGGGATCGACGTCGGTTTCGTTGAACTTGGCCGAAATATCGCCGGTGGCGCGGTCGATGAGCACCAACACGCCTTCTTCGACGGCGAAGTGGCGTTCCGCAGCGAGTTTAATCGCGGCTTCGATCGCGCCGAAGATGACTTCACGGGAGATCTTCTTCTCCTCGTGCATCTTATCGACGAGTTCGAGGATCGCCTTGCCGACTTCCCGTTTGGGTTCGACGACGATCTTGGCAGCTTTTGGGGTCTTTGCGGTCTTCATGTTGAAACTCCCGGTCGTTTACGGCGACGCGTCGATCCGTTGGCCAGTAAGGCTATCGAACCAGTGGCACCGGTCGGCGGGTATCCAAACGCTATGGGGTTCGCCGACCCGTGGCGGCGTACCGGTTGGCACGCTCACCCGCAAGCGGTCCGTACCGCGAACGAGGGTGAGGAACCACCCGCTGCCGACCGGTTCGGCCGAGACTACGAACCACCCGACGAATTCCGCCCCGATAATAGAGCGATCTTCCGGTGGCCGCAAATGAATGTCTTCGGGCCGGATGCCGAGCGTCAGACTTCGGTTCGAGCGATCCGCCACTATCCGACCGAGGGCCGGGGGAAGAGGCATGAGCATCGAACCTTCTTCCGAAGCAAACGTCGCTTCGGAAGAGTCGCCGCCACTCGCACGACCGCGAATCAAATAAAACTGGCCCACGGCTAACGCCACGAAACGATTGTTAGGCCATCGAATCAGTTCCTCGGGCGTACCGAGTTGCTGCATTCGACCTTCGCCTAACACTCCTACGCGGCGACCCAGGGCCAAAGCATCGATCGGGTCGTGAGTGACAAGTAGCATTGTGGCTACCGAACGCCCCAGTAGCAAGTGCAGATCTCGACGAAATTCCGAACGAAAAACCGGATCGAGCGGTGCGAACGGTTCGTCCAGCAGCCAAATCGGCGCATTTCGCGCCACCAAACGAGCCAGCGCCACCCGGTGTTTTTCTCCACCGGACAGTTGGTGCGGGTACCGATTCAGTAGGTGTGCGATCTGCAAAACCTCATCAATTGAAGGATTCGCACTGCCCGCCACCTTCAAATTGTCGCGCACGGTCAGGTGCGGATAGAGCGCCGGACGTTGCGGCAGGAACGCCACCCCACGCCGGTGTGCCGGTACGTTCTTCATCGAGCGGCCATCGATGAAAATTTCCCCCGTATCGGGGTCTTCCAGCCCCGCAATCAGCCGCAACAGTGTCGTTTTCCCCGAACCCGATGGCCCCAATAGTGCAAGCCGTTCGCCAGTGGGGATGTCCAAATCGAGCGAATGCAGCCCCACCGTTCCATTCGGGTACGCCTTGGAAATGCCGCGAAGCGAGATCGTTGCCATACGCGGTTTTGTACGCCAGAATCGACGTAAGTCACAATTGCGGCGGCTCAAAAACCGGTTTTTGGGGTGTTTTTTCGGTTTTTGAGGCCCCAAAAGCAACCGGCGGTAGTACACGCGGCCCGCGTGGTAAGTTCCTGTCACTGTGGGGCGGCTTCCCCGCGCGGCAGGGAACCATGCGTTGTAGCAGACCCGGCCGCCGGTGAGCTGGGTCGTTCGGCGGCGGAGGGCTTCGCGGCGTGCTGCTCTTGCTCGAAGATGATGCCGAGCGGCTATCGCGGTTCGCGGCCGTGCTGCGGGCGCTCGATCCGGAACTGCCCGTCCGCGTCTGGCGAGACGCCCGCACCATGATCCGGGAGGCCGGCCCGCTGCTGGAGTCGGTCGCCCTGATCTCGCTCGAACACGACCTGGTTGCGGAGCCGGGCGGCCCGGACCCCGGCGACGGGTACATAGTGGCGCAGTGGCTCACCGCCCAGCCGCTGGTGCGGCCGGTCATCGTGCATTCCAGTAACGGCGAGCGGTCGGCGTGGATGGCAGGCGAGTTCGATCTGGCCGGGTGGCGGCACTGGCGGGTGGCCCCGCTCGGCGACGACTGGGTCGAGTCGGACTGGCGTCGCGTGGTGCGCCGCCTGCTCAAAAGGCACGCCGCCCCAGGAACATTAGGCGAGCCTAAGTCGTGATCTGCGTTACATTTGCGACTGGAACCTCGCTCTCGGCGCGCAGCCTCTCCGCAAACCGTCTGGAGGGTTTCCAGCAGTCAAAATCCGCTGCAATGTCAAAGATCGCTCCGCTCCGCTCGACTTATGCCTGCGACACCACCTCCGCTTCCGATGATCGATTACGAACTCCTCTTCGCTCTACTTCTGATACTCGACGCCGTACCGCATCACCGTGTGATCGCTTTCGGCGCGACCAACCGCGAACGCTGCCGACGCAGATACGCGCCGGGAGTCAATGCATGAATTTCATTGATACCATCAATCACCGTTGAGATTCTTGGCGAGCGGGGTGTGTAAGCACCCTGATTCAGCCAGTGTCTTGCGCAATGTATATGGATAGAGAATGCCTCATTGAAATTGGCATTGTCTGCGACGCAGGAAGAATCAGGGGGCTTACGCCACCCCGCTCGCCTTTTCGATTTTCGCTCACACGTTTTGAGTATGGTAAACGTATGAAAATGCATCCTAACGACTGACCTGTCAGACTCTCCGGCGCGGCGGGGGGCGGACGGGATCTGTCATTGACGTTGATGTCCGGGTGGCTAGTCTACCCGGTACATTTTCGGCGTGGTCGATTCCGAGGGGAGCAGATGGCGAAGCCGGTCGTTGTCGATTGCCCCTCGTGGAAGCGGGACGCCGTGGCGGTGGGGCTGTTGCTGCTCTGTGGCGTGCTGGCGTATGCGAACAGCTTTCGTTGCCCGCTTCTGCTGGACGACGTCGGCTCGATCGCCCGGAACCCGACGATCCAGCCGCCGCTCTCCTGGCGTGTCCTGTGGCCCCAATTGGGTGGAGAGACGGCCAGCGGACGACCCTTTTTTAACCTGACGCTGGCGGTGAACTTCGCGCTGCATGGCACGGACGTGGAGGGATACCACGTCGGCAACCTGCTCTGCCACCTGTTGGCCGGCCTGGCTTTGTACGCACTGCTCCGCGGCACGCTCGCTCTGCCCTGCACCCCGCCGTGGCTGGCCGAGTGGGGCTGGGGGACATCTCTGGCCGTGGCCCTGCTCTGGCTGCTCCACCCGCTGCAAACCTCGGCGGTGACGTACCTCTCCCAGCGCTGCGAAGTTCTCGCCGGACTGTTCTACCTCCTCACGCTCCTGTGTCTGCTTCGCGGCCACCGGTCGCTGCGCCCCGCGCCGTGGTACGTCGGGTGTGCAGTCAGTTGCCTACTGGGTGTGGCCAGCAAAGAGGTCGTGGTGTCCGCCCCATTGCTGGCCCTCTTCTACGACCGGGCCTTCCTGGCCGGGAGCTTCCGCGAGGCGATGCGTCGGCGTGGCTGGCTCTACTTAGTACCCGTCCAAGATCTATTCCGTGTATTCGACATTTTCTGTAAGTTAATGAGCACTTCAGGGAAGAGGGAAGAGGTGGCTATGGCTACGGAATT
>JAYVQG010000012.1:0-40081 GCA_043757025.1 Limnoglobus sp. | reverse complement strand
GTTTCGCAACTCACATTCTGGGAGAAACAGGCACTTTACGATAGCCGAATCGCAATCGCAAACAAACGCATAACTGCTACCCACTTTTGAACCATGCCTTAAATGGTTGTAGACGCCGAATTCCCACAGCGAGATTGTCGGCTAAGATACGTCCATCCATCCTGCGCACCGTTCCCGGAGACGGCTGTGAAGCGAATTGCCTTTTCGATAATTGTCGTCGTTGCGTTTGGCTCGTATTTCTCGTTGGCCGAAGTGCCGCGTTCGCCCGAACAATATGCGCAAGACCTCGGTAGCCCGATCTTCGCCGTTCGCGATACGGCCACGAAGGAACTTTGGAAGCTCGGCGAAACCGCGCGTGCGGCGCTCGAAGAGGCCACGAAGAGCGAAGACATCGAAGTCGCCGAGCGCGCCAGCGAGATATTGACCAAGTTCAATTGGGGCATCTACTCCGACACCCCTGCCGATGTCCTGAAACAGATCCGCGAGTTCCGTTCGGGCGAAGTGGCACAACAAACGGCTGCGACCGACGAACTGCTCTCGCTCGGCGGACCTGGCATCGAGACACTGTCCAAAATCCTGGCGCACGACTTCCCGAACGAGAATCGCGACGCCATTTTTGCAACCCTAAAGTACAGGTCTCGGCAGCGCGTTCCGGTGCTGATCGTTCAAGGCCAATTCGAGCGTGCGGAGAAAATCCTCGAACTCGGGCTGCACGGCCCGCTCACCCCCGCATGGCTCGATTACACGACGTTCATGCAGATGCGCGACAGAGCTAAAGCGGCAGTCGCGAAGCTGGAATCGCTGCGGAAAGTCGAGGGGATGCGCGGGCAGTCGGCCACGATGGCACTGTCGATGGCGCAGCACATCAGCGGTCGTTGCGTCGAGGCGATTCGCTTGCTCGATACGTTGCCCGCCGACGTCAACATTTCGTTGATGAAATCGTGCATTCGCGAGGACGCGGGCCTGTGGGGCGAGTTGGCGAAGGCGGACGACGCGGCTCAAAATGGCGTGAACCGGCTCGGTGTGAGTTTGTTTCGCCATCGCAAAGCGGGCGACAAAGCGAAGGTGGTGGAGTTGCTTGCGGAGGCGAACGCCGCGAAAGATGGCGACGCATCGAGCGATGATGCGACACTAGCCGGGGTGGCGCTGCTGTTGAACGAGTACCCGCTCGATGGCATCGAAGTGTTGAAGTCCAAGAACGCGATGCCGAACCTGGTGGCGGACTGTCTGGCCACGCGAATGGAATTTACGGGCGTACTCGATTTGGTCGGGCGGGGTGCCACAGCAAAGGCGCTCGACACCGATGCGATGGCTGTCCGACAACGCTTGTTTTACAAGATGCGGCGGGCGCGGTATCTCTCGCAACTCGGGCGGAAAGACGAGTCGATTCAGGCGTTTAACGCGGTTGCCGCCGAAATTACCAAGAACGATGTTTACGCCGTTCGCGAACTAATTCGCGCCGAAGTGCGGGCGGGCCGCGTCGAACTCGCCGCCGAATATGCGGGCAAGTTTCTCGCCGATCTTGCTGCCGAGGGAAACAGTTTTCAGATCAAACCCGATCCGTTCGAGATATTGTTCGAAGACGACGCCCCCGCCGCGATCGGCATGTGGAATACGCGCCACTTGGGACTCGAGTACCGCGAACCGGGCAAGGTCATGCGGCAGATTCGCACGATCCTTGCAGGCAAGGCCACGCCGGCACTGCGAAAGGAAATGGCGAGCAATGTCGCGGCTTGGCGCGACGCCGTAGAATCCGTATACGAAAAGATTCTCGCCGAGCAATCGCTCGCGGCACTCGCTCGATTGGACGGCCGCCCCGACGATGCCGAGATTCACTATCGCGCATCGGTCGTGGCACCGCCATCGCGCGATGTCGCATGGCAATATGACACGTGGTATGTCGGCCCCCGCGACTGGGTTTACGGCACCGACGAACGCTTTCGCACGCACCTCGACTTCGGCGATTTTCTAACCGAGCGCGGTCGCCACAAAGACGCGGCCAAGGTTTACTACGACGGCTGGCTACGCTTCCCCGATAACCCGATCTTGCTCTATCAATCTGGACGGGCACTGCTGGCGAGTGGCGACAAAACCGAAGGCAGCCGCCGCGTCGCGCAATCGCACTGGGTGCCACTTGGGAACGCGCAAATGCGTGGCCGGTTCCTCGACTTCCTATCGATGCGCGGCCAACGTGCCGACCTCAAACGCGAACGCGATGTCACACTACTGTCCGTTTGGTACTGGGAGCGAATGCGCGGGAATGTTTGGGGGCAGGTCGTGCGGTCGTCGACGATTTTGAACGACTACGATCGCGCCGCAAACGCCAACGAACGCAACTTGCACTTCATGATGAAAACGCCCGGCATGTCGTTCGTCGAAGGCGCGGGTTACATCTCGGTGCCGATGAGTACGAAGGCGTTGCGTGCCCGCGAATCGCTTCGCAAAGGGCAGCGTGAAGCCGCATTCCGAGAGACGAAAGAGGTTCTCGCCGTGATGCCGGGGCACGTCGAATTCCTCATCACGATCGTGCCGGAATTCGAGCGCGACGGCAGGAAAGACGAAGCCGAAAGCCTGTTTCGGTCCGTGTGGGCCGCCTACCGCAAAGTCATCGCCGACTACCCCGAAAGCGCCTGGGCCTACGGTTCCGCTGCATTCGCCGCCGCCGGTTGTCAGCGCGAACTCGATACCGCACTGATCTACGCGAAGAAGGCCATCTCGCTCGAACCCGACGTGCGAACCTACGCGGAAACGCTCGCCGAAGTGCATTTTCGCAGAGGCGAACGCGATGAAGCCGTGCGGTGGTTGCAGCCACTCGCCACGCTCGACCACCGCAGCGCCTACTACAAACGCCTGCTCGAACGCTACCAGCGCGGCGACATCCACAGCGCCATGCCCGTCGGCCCCGAAGGGGATTGAGTCTCTTCACCGTTCAGCCGCGACTCGCAGACTTTGCGTAGCGGAGCACGGAGACTCGCAATTGTCTGAGTTGACCGGGCAGTTCAAAAACGCACGAAACGGCCTGCTCCAGCTTCGCAAGCGGGGAAACTCCGACTGACACGAGCGAGTACGTAAAGAGGATCTCCGAGCATGTTATTTACTACGGATATGGCAGGGCTGGTCGCGGAGCAGTTGTCGCGGTTCGTCACACTCAACCGACATCAACTCGCTGGGCAGGTGGAGAACCTCAACTTCTGGCTGGCCGAAGTTCACCATGCTTTAGGCTTGATCGACGGGTATGGGGTGCGCTTCGTTCGTCTGCATGCCGCCCAGGAACGGTACGTCGCCACACATAACGTTACCATGTCTGAGGTTGGGCCAGTCGGCGTCAGCGAGCGATCGCCAGCGGAGGTTCGTCGCATTCCGGATCGGGATCTCCAAAAAGCGCGGCGAGCGTTGGTCGAGTCGGCATCCCAGTTTCTGGAGCGATGTGTAGCGGAAGGGCTGCTATCTGCGGATCAGGTGTCCGCTGAACTTGCGGGCTTGTGTAGTCGACGATAAAAACTTAAGCCGCATGGCTTGTGAAAGTGTCGGATGATGATTTCCTCGCGAACACCTGAGGGCGAACCGAATCGGTGTCCCGTTTGTGGCCGCCGATGTCGGATTGAGCCATCGTGCTTGACTCCTGACGCTCCGTGTCCGAGTTGCGGCCATCTGCTTTGGTTCCCTCATCAGGAAAAGAAAGCGGTCGCCGCCTCGGTGCTGGCTGAGCGGCCAAAACGCACCCAAGGCCGACCCACTGCGCGATCGCCCGAGGTTCAAGCCGCGCGTTTGATCGGTCGTTCGATTCGTCGCGGTGAGAAAAGGTTTGGCCCAATCCGCCGTGCGTTTCGCGACGAATTGGCGGCTGTGAACGACCCGCGCCACGCCGAGCGATTGCTGTCGTTGCTGCATTTGGCAAATTCATGGGACGAGTGGTTCGCAATGTGGCGCGCAGAGCACGTTATTCACGCAGCAACGAGTGCCGTGTAGAGCCTATCCAACTGGCTGACGCCCAATGGCAATTCCTTTTTTATGTAGCTGGCCTCTATGTGGCCGGTGGAAGCGCGCGAACGAGGAAACGCAAGTCATTCCACACGAAGTATCGTATTTACTCTGGCCAAGGCTGCGTGGGAAACTGGGCGCGGAACGCGCGTTCGGCGGGGGTGTCGTTGCCGACGGGTTCGCCGAAGGTGACGAGGCCATCGGTGGATTGCCCGTTGCGGGTGCAGTACCAGTGCAGCAAGTCGCCGTAATGCGCGAACGAGAACCAGCCTTCGGGCCATTGTCCCGTCCAGCCGTTGATCGTCGGCACGCCTACTTCCATCGCCGCCCACATGACGTCGACGTGAAGCAAGATCGCATGGTGCAAGTCGCGCCGTCCGGGGAACACGTACACGGCTTTCGCGTGCGGATATTCGCGCAACAAATTCGCGTAGCGCTCCCGGCGCTCGATCGCGGCACGAAGCGGCGTGCCTTCCTCGCCCGGTTTCGATCGCAGATCGATCGAGGCGAACAACAACAGTAAGATTGCCGGCAACGAACGCCAATTCCACTTGGAAACGAGCCTATCTGCGCCCAGCCCGGCGAGTAACCCGAGCGGCAATAGTAGCAAAATACCAATGCGGAACATCGCGCGGATGCCCGATGCGAACGGCACGTGCAACATCGATCGGTACGCCGAATGATCTTCGACGCGAAGACTAAACAGCCCGAGTAACAGCGCCGCAACCGCCAGCGTCGCCGCCAAACGAACCTGCGGCGAGCGTCGCGAAACGAACGCGCAGCCGAGGCCGAAGAGCAACCCCGCCACGGCCATGCCACCTGGAAAGAGATGGAACGGCACCAGCCCGCCGGGTACCGGTTCGACATCGCCGACGGCGGTACGCAGCCAACTCCAGGTGGCCGAAGTTGCACTCGGTCGCAGCCAGTCGAGCGGTTTCGGCAGCATCACCATTACGACTTCGGGCGGCGTTTGCACGCGGTTCCGGTCGGGTGCCACGTACGGCCGCAACAGCGGAATCAGCGCCACGATTGTCAGCGCGACGACAAACATTCGCAACAAAAACTCGCGGCGCTTCGGCAGAAACAGGCTCCGCCACGGCGTGCTTCGCGGCGAGACGAGCATCGCACCAATCGCGAGCGCGATCATGAATAGGCTGAGAAAATAGCCGATGTACACGGTGCAATAGACTTGCGCCACCCAACAGCCGAGCGAGCCGAGCAAGCGTTGCCACGTCGGTTCGCGCAGGTACCACCACGTGAACGCGAGCGCCGGTGGGGCGAAGTAGCGTGGGAACATCTGCGCGTGCCCGGTGCTAACGACGATCGGCGGCGCGAAGGTAAAGACCATCGCGGCCACGGTTGCGCCGATGACACCGAGTTGACACTTCCGCGCCGCCCACACGGTTGCGAGGAACGTCAGCGGGTACGTCGCGAGCCACCAGAGTTGGAACGCCCGTTCCGGCCCGCAGCCACAGAATCGAAAGCCAGAATAGATTGGCACGTTGCCGATGTGCGCATCCGAACAGGCGATCACCCAGCGGGCCGGGTAGCAGAACGTCGCTTGCCAGAAGCTGCGTTCCTGCCCAGTCAGCCAACGATGCCCGCGTTCGAGCACGTAGTTATTGAAGCGGTTATCGCCGAGGTCGCCCGGCAGATACGCGAGGTCCAACCCGACGACGTTCAGCGGCCCCCACCACATCCCCAAAACGAATGCGGCGACGCACAACACCCAGTGCCAACGGCGATCGTGATTCACGGTAACGGCTCATCGGGTTCCACGATCCGCACTTCAAATATCGAAAACCGTGCCGTCTCCGGTTCGGCGCGGAATGTCACCAAACGTTTGCCGGGCGGTACGTGGATAGTCATCTCGATTTTGCAGCCCGACTTCGGTACTGCGTGTTTATCGATATTGGAATTGTAATACGCGCACGTCAGCGTTGCGGCGTCTGAGCCGGCGTTTCCGACCTGAAATACGAGGCGGATCGTTCGCTCGCGGTCGCTCGAGTTCACGATCGTCATCCGTGTGGTCGGCCTCACGAAGTGCGATTTACGCGGTCGTTCATTCGGCGAGTCGTTCCAGAAGCCATCGAGGAATAGGACCGAAATCCGTTCGCGTTCGCGCTTCGTGGCGGCCGCAAATGCCGCGTCGCCGAGCGTTTGCCGTAGACGTTCGCGATACGGTCGCAGATCGAAAAAATGCTGTTTGCCATCGGCGTGAACCAGCACCGGCGTATCCGCGCCGACTGCCTTACGGAGCGCATCTTGCATCGGGCCGATGTTCCTCGCTTCGAGGATGTTGGCGTTGACGTGAATCCCCTCGAAGCCGCGCAGTACTGCACGTTTGACGAGGTCATCGACCGGACCTTCGGCGAGTTCGCGCAACCAATAATCGGCCTCGCGGCCCTTCATCGCCCCGTAGCTGAACCGCAATCGCTTCGTGTGCAAGTACCCGCGCACGTGGTCGTAATTCGTCTCTGGCCACTCGGCGTACGGCAACGTCATCACCATCCCCTCGGGTAGTTGCGCTTCCATTTCCGCGTAATAGCGAGCGTCGCGACGATACTCGGTCTGCTCGTAATCGCCTTCGGGACCAGTCGGAAGCCAGCTTCGCGGCGTTTGATCGTACATCCCGATTGCCGTCAACGCGACGAGCACCAGAACGCGAACGATCCGCCGACGACCCGCTAATAACCAGTCGAGCCAGCGTGCGACCGCGAGCAATGCGAGGAACGCGATGAAGATGCTGATGCGGTTATACGCGCGGACTTGTGCGGAGATCATCACCGCGAATGCGGCACCGATGCCGCTGACCGTGCCGATGAGAAACGCCGCGAGCGCCAGCCCCGCCGCCACCCGCAACATCCGGTCGCGATGCAGCCCGCAGACGCACGTCGCCAACAGCAGGAACAACCCGACGGCACCGGCGATACCGAAGCTCGACGAGTTGCTTTCGTTTTGCATGATCGAGCGTTCGCGATCCGTGCTGTAGTACGTGTCGCGCACGTTGCGGAACGACGCGAGTTTGTGTTCGTAAGGTGGCAAAAATAGCTCGATGAGCCGTAGCCCATAGTTCTCGGCTTCGACCGCACGCCGTTCGTGAACGCTCGTGTTGTGGCCATTGGAAAACGAGTACGCAATCGCGGGTGCGTGGTTCAACAACCCGACGAGGAAGATCGTGCCGACCATCACGAGCGCCGCCGCAAACGCCCGGAATCGTCCCGTGTTCACCCAGCCCGATAGCCCGCCGACGAACAACAACCCCGAGGCAAAGAACGCATAGTACGCGCCCCCGGATGCCGTAATCGCCGCAACGACAGTCGCCACGATCGGTGTCTGCCAACCGCGTTCCTTGCGGAAGAACGGGAGTTTGCCCATCCCGATTTCAATCGCGTACAGCAACGCGAACGGCACGAGATAGTAAGCCGAGAGGAAATAGTGCGATTGAAACCGCAGCGTGTGGTACGGCTGAAACGCGAACAGCACTCCGCACATCGCTGCGACCCACGGCGACACGCCGAGCCGCCACAACACGAGCGTCGCCGCGAGTGCCGCGAGAGGGTAGCCGAGCAAATAGTAGACGTTGAACACGACGACGACATCGGGAATGCACTGCCCGAGTAGCCAAATCATCGCGAAGTGAAAGTGATCGACCACGGGGAAATCGTGCGTTTCCTGGATGCCCGGCGCGCCGAGTCGCTCATTCCGCCAGTGGCTGCCGCGTTCGATCGTGGCCTTCACCAACGGCAAAATCAGCAAGCCATCGTCGCCGTAATGCAACGGCAACCGCAACCGCTCGAACGACAGCCGATACCCGAGAACGACCACAACCACGCTCAGCAACACCGCCAAAGCACACGGCAAAACCACCTCGCGCACCCGCAGCATCGCATGCCCTCCCGGATTCTCCATTCGCATACCGATACTGTATTAGGTTCCGTTTCGCCGCGCCGCATCCAACAATTGCGTTCACCCCGCGCCGAGTCCGACGCCGTTGAGGATGCCGGTGTTCATCGTGCCATCGCGGATGGTGAAGATGCCGGGGTAACGTGCGTCCCAGGGGGCGTTGGCGGTGGGGCAATACTGGCGGCTGTTCGCTTCGATCGCGGCGACGCCGGGGATGTGTGCGGCGATTCCGGCGGAGTGAATCAGCGACGCGCCGGGGCACGATAAGTCTTGCACGCAGCGGAACAGGCCGTATTTCTGTGCGGCGGCGGCGAGCAACAGCGTCTGCGTTTGCCCTTTGCACGCCTTGAATGCCACGCCGGTATAACCCATATCGCGGGCCAGTCGCAGGCTGTCGAGGTCGATCAGCGATTCGTCGATCACGACCGGCTTCAACTTCGCGGCCGCGTGCATTTTGTTCGCCGGGTTCGCCTTCAAGTCCCGCGCCGTCGGCTGCTCGACGTACTGCACGCGATCGTACGCCACGGGGCTTTTCGCCTGCAATTGCTGCAAAAATTCGAGCAGATACTCGACGTTCTGGCAACGCTCGTTGAAGTCCAAGGAGTAGAACCACGTCTCGATGCCACGCGATTGTTGTGCGGCTTCGGCGACGGCGTTCACCCGCATCACGCGGTCGACATCCCAGCCGATGTCGTCGCCGTTGAGCTTCACTTTCATGTGCGTCAGGCCGTCGCGCAGAATCCACTCGGCGAGGTGCTCGGGCAGGCCATCGGCGAGCGGCTTTTGCACGTCCGCCGGGGTGATGGCATCGAGCGCCCCGACGAGGTGATACAACGGCATCCGCGCTTTCGGCTCCGCTGTCACGTAGCGGTCGATCCGTTCGCCGGCGAACTCCGCGCCGAGGTAATGCCCGAGATCGCGTTCGACGAAATCGGGGCCGTAACAGTGGTAGACGTGCAAATTGTGCGCTTTGCCGTAGGCATCGTGCAGCGCCGCATCGAACGCCGACGCCACCACGAGCGTCGATAGCAACGGCATCGGTTCGGCTAACGCGAGTTCCTTCGTGACCTGTGCGCAAATGGCGGGAAACCCGGCTTCGAGTGCGTGCGTGATGTCGATCGGGTGTGCGGTATCCGGGCATTCGCCGTAGCGTTTCGCGAGTAGTTCGGCGGCGCGTTTCATGGCCGCGAGCGTTTCCTCGTAGCCGAGTACCCGCGACGGGAACGACCAGACGTTCCCGAGCGGCATCGACCCGAACCCGCTCGCCACGTGGCCACGCCGCGTTTCGAGTGTCAGATTCACATTCAAAAGCGTCACGCGATCCAGCACCAGGCCGCCAAACTTGATCGGCGAGCGATAGCGAAAATCTTCGTAAGCGAACGTCAAATCGCGAACGCGAACATCGGTCGGCTTCATGGCAGGGCCTCGTGTGGTGTCTTCCGAAGTTACAAGTATCAATACGAGGAGCAGTGACACCACGATCGGATCGAACGCCGGGTCGCTTGCACAGACATGCGGAATCGCTTAGATTGTCAGCAGGAGAAACGCGAATGAACCAATCCTGGCGATCTCTAACTAATTACTGTTGAACCTGGAAAATCCCGCCGTCGGCGTGAACGCGCTCAATAATTCGAGGAGTCGACCATGATGCGGAAATATTGTCTGGGATTGCTCGTGACTCTGACTGCGGCGACCCTCGTCCGGGCCGCAGATGCGCCGTTTCCCGAGAGCATGGTCGTGCTGCGGGGCCAGCCATCGGTCTTTGTGGTCGTCACACAATCGGATGTGATTCTGGACTCGCCCCGAACGGTGACGTTGAACCTGCCCGCGCTGAAGGCGGACCTCGGCACTGTGAAGGCACCGGTGCAGGGTCCGTTCACCGACGCCGACCGGTATTGGTTTCTGATCGGCCACAACGCCGGAAAGTATCTCACCGCCTCCAGCGAACTCGATCGCTGGAACTTTGAGAATGCCCGGTGTACGTCGGGAAGCGCGTTTGCGGTCAGCCGAGAGGGGATCTTCCTGACCAACGCCCATCTGGTGGACAACAAGCCGGGGGCGGACCTGGGAAAGGAGAATTGGAATCTGCTGCGGCCGCAGATTGCCAAGGACGTGCAGGCGTTCGAGAAAGTCCTCGGCGTGACGCTGCGGCCGGATGACGAGCTACGCGTGATTTCGGACGCCCTGTTGCAGTGGAATATCGACCACTCGAAGCTGATCGGAGCGAAACTCCGCTCGATCGGGATCGTGCTCGATTACAAAGTGGATCCGAAAAAGCAGTTCGACGCGCTCCGGGCCAAAGGCCTCGCCGCGGCGTTCTCCCTGACCCCCGAAGAGATCACCGTGCCTGCCACGGTCCTGGCGGTCGGCGAATCGGTGCCCGGCAAGGACATCGCCGTTCTGAAGGCTACCTTCGACCCGGTCGAACAGGCGAAACTAGTGCGGATCAGCCAGCAACGGAAACTCGCTCCAGGCACGCTCGACATCTGGTTGGCCGACATTCAAAACGACCGCATCATCTGCCTGCCGTTGGGCAATTCGGAGGACGTGCTTCCACAAGCTAAGGTGCAGGCACTCGGAATGCCCAGCAACGCCTTCAATCCAGCTATCATGGAAAACGAGACGCGGTTCAAAGTCAGCGCCCGCAACGGACAGATCGGCCAGTCCAAACGCATGAAAGGCAGCGGCGGCTGGGACGCCTTTGAAATGAGCGCGGCGATCGACCGCGGCGACAGCGGCGGACCCGTCCTCGACGTGAACGGTAAGGTCATCGCGATCAACATGGCGGTGGCCAACGATCTCAGCAACCCGCTGCGACTCGTGGTTCCAATCAACTTGGCCAAAGAGATGCTCGCGAAGGCGGGTGTCACTCCCGACCCCGGCAAGCTGTCGGAGCACTGGGAGCAGGCTCTGCGGCTCTTCGCCGAAGGAAAATACGAAGCGAGCCTCGAACAACTCCGGATCGTCAGACGCATACAGGAAGGCCCCGCCTTATCGGGCCGCGAGGCGAGTTGGTACGTCAAGGATATGGGGGGCCGCTGCCTGCAAAAGCTCGGCAAGATACCCGGCGGGAAGTAAGATGCTCGTCGCCGATCTCGGGCCGACGCCGAGTACGGCATGCGTCGATTCTCTCGACAACGGAGAGACGAAGGTGCCGGACTATCAGTACGTTGGTTGGTTTCGGGAGCATACGGCTCAACCCGACGACCAAGATTACGAATGGCCGGCGTGCTTCGTCGTCGAGGGGACGGATGCCCACACGGCACAGGAGTGGGGCGACTGGCTTGCGGCCAACTACAGCCGCCGCCACAAGGGGTGCGAGTTCCTGCGGTCGTACCTCGACGCGAACCCATGGGCGAACGGCCAAGGGCCGCGTGTGGCGGTCGGCGAGGACGCCCCAGACGATGTCATCGGTTGGTAGCCGAGCGCACCTTTCGAGATCGTGTCGCTGGTTTTGATTCCGGGGAAGGGGACTTCCAGATGGGGGCAGGACTTTACTCGGGCGAGCCGACGGGCAACCCGGACGGCATCGCTTCTAACCCGGACGATTGGTCCGAGGAAAGTAAACGGTCAGTCGCCTACTCGTTCGACCCGAAGCCGTACCTCGACAAGGCGTACTTGTGTCGGCGGTGCAGCACGCCGGACGTGTTTACGGCCGAGGACCAGAAGCATACGTTCGAGGTGCGGAAGGCCAACATCTCGCAACAGCGGAGCCTGTGCGTAACGTGCCACCGAGAGTGGTGCCATTTCGACCGGGAGGTCCGCGAATATCGGCGGCGGTGGGCCGCGGATCGGCGCGGCCTTCGTTGCGACCTTGAGTTCCTCAGACACTGGCTGGTTGTGCTCGAAGCGTTGGCGAAGTACAACGGCTGCGTCGATCGCGCCAATATCGTTATGCTTCGGCGGCTAGTCGCGGCAGCTTAGCCGATCGTTAGGCGTAAGAAGCCGGAGGCGTTTGAGATGACGATGTCCGAACAGCGAGTGATTCCTGCGCTGCGGATCACGAACTACTTGCGGAGCAAGGCGTTTTACGTCGAGAAACTCGGCTTCCGCGTCGAGTGGGAGCACCGCTTCGAGCCGCATTTTCCGGTGTTCCTGTCGGTCGTTCGCGACGGTATGCAGTTGTACCTGACGGAACACGCCGGAGATTGCCAGGTTGGCGGCCTCGTCCATTTCCTGATCCCAGACGTTGAGGAGATTTCATCTCCTCAACGGCGTCCCAGAGGCAAGCTACAAAAGTTGTGTTTATTTATTTTAATATTCTAATTACTGTCTCATGGTTATGAACTTAACATCGCCGTCGACCGTGCGATTTGGATGGCGGAGTGCATCAACACGGTTTGAAAGTGTCGCGAAAATCCATGCGGTATTTTATGCGATTGTTGGCATCGTTGAGTGGCAGGTTTGGCGGCGCTCGCTTACACTGTTCTGATGCAACAACCGCAGAGCCGCTTTGCCGCGATCGACTTTGAAACCGCCGACTATGGCCGCGATAGTGCGTGTTCCTTGGCAATCGTCGTCGTCGATGGAACGACTGTCGTGGACGAGGGTTACTTCCTCATTCGCCCGCCGCGTCGTCAAATCCACTTCACCTACATTCACGGCATTACCTGGGCCGATGTGGCAATGTCGCCGAGCTTCGGCGAGATGTGGCCCGCCGCCTCGAAACTGCTTTCCAACGTGGAGTTTATCGCCGCACACAACGCGAGCTTCGATCGCTCGGTGTTGCACACGTGCTGTGCAAAAGCCGGACTGCCACTGACGCAGTTGCCCTTTTATTGCACGGTCAAAATTGCCCGGAAAGCCTGGAGTTTACGGCCCGCGAACCTGCCCGCCGTGTGCCGTCACCTCGGATTGCCTTTGAAGCACCACGATGCATCGTCGGATGCCTTGGCCTGTGCCGGGATTGTGATCGCCGCCCGCGAACAAGGCCACGCCTCGTTCGGTCGAATGGGTGCGTATCGCGGGGCCGGTTGCGGTTAGACGGCACTTACTCTCGTTGTAGCTGGGGTCTCTGACCCCGGTGGCCTGACAATTGAGAAGTGGGGTACCTCCACCGGCCTCATAGAGGCCAACTACAAAAGGATGTATGTACCACCGGTTGCGGTTAGCCGTTCATCGTGGCGAGTCGGTCGAGGAGCGGGTCGATGTCGCTGCGGGTGACGCAACCCATGATGGCGAGTTGGACGAAATTGCGTTCGGCGAGGTAGCCACTTTGCCCCGCGACCAAGTAACCCCAAGCGCGACACATGGCCACAAATGCGGCGGTGGACATCCCTTCCGGCGGTGCGAACGTGACGATCGAAGGGTTCGCAATTGCAGCGGGTGCCATCGGCTCGAAACCGGCATCGGTGAGGCGGTCGCGCATGTACTTGCCGAGTTCGGCGATATGCCGGAGGCGAGCGGCCGACGATTCGGGCGAAGCGAAGACATCGAGTGCGGCATCGAGGGCGCGAATGAGCGGCGAGGGCACCGTGAACCGCGGGCCGGTCGTCGTCAGCGCGGCCGAGATGTCGAAATACGTCGGGATATTTCCCGCGTCGAGGTGCGCGAGATCGTTCGGGTTCGCAAAAACGAATGCGATTCCTGCGTAGCTACCGATCGCTTTCCCCGATGCGCCGGTGCCCAAATACACGCCGGTTAGGTCGACGGGAACGGTCGCCATACTGCTGACGCAATCGACGATGACGCGTTGACCGTACTTTTTCGCCAGGGCCACGAGGCCTTGAAGATCGTTCAAAACTCCGGTACTGGTTTCGTGGTGCGTGCCCCAGATCCAGCCGCCGGGCGGCATGGTTTTCAGCGTCGCTTCCACTTCGTCCAGATGCCACGCATGGCCCCAGTCCCAATTCAACACTCGCGGACGCAACCCCCAGCGGTTGGCTTGTTTCAGCAAACGCCCGCCAAACTCACCCGAAACGAGAGACAGTCCGTTATCGGCGTGCGGATCGGCGCGCAATGTGGCCGCGACGGCATCGTTAGCGAGCGTGCCGCTACCCACGAGCATCGCAGCCGGTTTGCCGCCAACCATCGCGGAGAGCCGCCCGCGCCCGCGTTCGAACAGCGGCAGGAACTCGTCTGCGCGGTGGTACACGATCGGTTCGTGGAACGCCGCCGTGACACGCGGTGCCAGTGCCACGGGGCCGGGTAGCAAGCAGATCGGCGCAACGGCTTCCGCTACGTCGACTTGCGCAACGCGCTCGCGCGTCGCAGACTTGCCATTGGTGCCTCGGTGTCCATTCAATGTTGCAGTCAACGGTTCGTCCCCCTAACCAGGTCCGCCGGTTCGGTTTCCATACGATTCAAGCGTTTTTTCCACAATTCTATCGGTCGGCCCATCTTCGCTTCGAGCGTCGATAACGGTAGCCACATCGGCACGAACTGCGCTCGACCCTGGCCCACGGCTGGCCCGAGCGGCACGAAACCCAAATGCAGGTATAACGCCTGCTGTTCGACCACACCCGAGATCACAAAGTGAGTGTAGCCATGAACTTTCGCGTCTTGGTATAACGTCCACACAAGCCCCGACATCGCAGGCGAATTCCGCTCGTCTGGCTCGATGGCCAGTAGGCGAATCTCGACGGGCCGCACCCCCGATTGGCTCAGGATCGATGCGTCGGGCAATCGGTCCGCAATCGAAAACGGCGGGGTATCGTGAGCAGATAACATGCCGACGAGGCGGCCTTGCTTCTCTGCGATGAGATAACGGTTCTTTCGGTGAAACTTGTCGATTAAAAGGCCATTTCCGCTGTCGTGATGTTGAGGAATCTCCCGCACGAACGTCCGATAGTTCAACTCGTGGACTGCCGCAAAATCCTCGTCGGATTCGGCGTATCGGAATTCGTAATTTCCGAGACGGAACATCTCGAATTCCTCGGAGAGTGACACGTGCGGTTCATTGGTTGGGCGTCCTACCCCCTGTTGCTTCAAAGCAGGCTGACCAGATAATATAGGTAAAACTTACAAGCCTTGCGCTGTCTTGACAAGAACGATTGGGTTGAAGGTACTGATTGCCGTGCGGGAAAGTTGCGGTTGTGTCGAATTTTGCGCGGTTATATAGCCTCAAATGTAATGGCGGGTCGATTTTCGCTTCAGTTCGGCGTTCTCATTCTACGCAAATACTGCCGTTGTAACAAATCCACTCGCGATGCCTGTGCTTTCACTCCGTATCCAGGGGGTATTCCGTTTTGCTTTGAACCCGCTGGTTTTGTAGGTCGGGCCGGATGCTTTGGGAGGCCCGACAGTGCTATCGCGCGGGACATCAACTTTCAGAATGGATGTTATGTCGTACCCCAGATGCGATGGCGTACCCGTGGGCCTCGGCATTCCTGCGGGAACTGCTAGAATGTCGCCTTCACTGCAATTCTCGGCGAGGCACCGCGATCATGCTCGGACGGCTATTTACCAAAATCAAAAAGGGCCTCACGAAGACGCGGAACGTCTTTGGTGGTATCGTCGATCTCTTCACCGGCAATCACCGTGTCGATAAGGAATTCCTCGGCAAACTGGAAGAGCAGCTTTACCTTGCGGACGTTGGCACGGTGGCGACGGCGGAGATCATCGAGCGCGTGCGGAGAGGCTTCCTTCACAAGGAAGTCGGCGAAGATGTCAAGTTATTCGTTCGTCAGGAACTTCGCAATTTGCTCGCCGATCCGAGCGAAGGCATTCACTACGCAGCGACTGGGCCAACGGTGATTATGATCGCCGGCGTCAACGGCTCGGGGAAAACAACGTCGATTGCCAAACTCGCATTTCGACTGCAATCCGAGGGCAAAAAGGTCTGCGTGGCAGCGTGCGATACCTACCGTGCGGCGGCGGTCGAACAACTTACCGTGTGGGCGGGGCGCATCGGTTGCGACATCGTCAAACAACAGCAAGGCTCGGACCCGGCTGCGGTGGCGCACGATGCGTGTGAGAAATCCAAGGCGCGCGAATTCGACGTGCTCATCGTCGATACCGCCGGGCGGCTTCACACGCAAACGCACCTGATGCGCGAACTCGAAAAGATCCACAAAGTCGTCGCGCGGCAGATACCCGGTGCCCCGCACGAAGTCTTTCTCGTACTCGATGCGACGACGGGGCAGAACGCGGTGTTGCAGGCCGAGGCGTTCCGCAAAACGGTGAAATGCACGGGCATCATCTTGTCCAAACTCGACGGCAGCGCGAAAGGCGGGGCGATCTTCGCGATCAAACAGCGAGTCGGTTTGCCCGTGAAATTCATCGGCGTCGGCGAGCAAATCGAAGACCTCGAACCGTTCGACCCCGATGCGTTCGTCGCGGCATTGTTCGACAAATCGGACGAGTAGATAGAAGGCCAGAATTAACCACGGAAAACACGGAACACACGGAAATGAAAACGCCAAAATGAAGAGCCTGCATTGCATTGCCGCGAAGGATTATTTCGCTTGTTGTTTGATGTTTCTTTAACAAATCATCCTGTGAGATGAGGGAATGCACCTGTTATTCTGTTTCCGTGTTTTCAGTGAATTCCGTGGTTGTCTTCAATTCTTAAATCATTCATGACGTTGACTGCATTGCCTGACCATCCCGGAAAATGCCACCATGCGTTTGTTCATCGTCATCGTCGTTCTGCTCGGATTGGCGCTGGCGTTACAGGCGGGCCTGGTGGCGTTCGCGGGGTACGTGTTGCTCGGCGTGATGCTGCTCAGCCGCTATCTCGCGCGCACGTGGATCGTCGATTTGACGGCGGAGCGCATCTGCAAAACCGAGCCGCTCGAACCGGGTGGCACCGTCGAAGTGATCGTCAAGGTTCGCAACGCGGGGCGGTTCCCCGTGCCGTGGGTGCTGGTCGAAGATCGCATCGCGGAACAGGCGATCGTGCAACGGCGACTCTCGCTGAAGGGGAGCCGCCTGCGGGTGTTGTTCATTCGCGCGAATGGCGAAAAGACCGTCAAATACAAGCTCATTTTCGCACTGCGCGGCTACTACCAAGTCGGCCCGATGTTCGCCGAAACCGGTGATGTGTTCGGGTTACACCGTCGGCACAAGGTCTTCACCGAACCGGTTTTCGTGCTCGTTTATCCGAAGGTACTTTCGATCACGACGTTCGATTTTGCATCGACGCGGCCAATCGGCGAAATCCGGTTGGCGAACATGTTGTTCGAAGATCCCACGCGCACGGCCGGCGTTCGCCCGTACCAGATGGGCGACCCGCTGCAACGCATCAACTGGCGGGCCACAGCACGAACCGGCGTGCTGCACAGCCGCATTTACGAGCCGACTTCGCTAGCTGGCGCTACGATCCTGATCGACTTCCACGCCGACGGTTACCCGAAAAAGGGCGAGCCGATCCGCTCCGAACTCGCCATCACGACGGCGGTTTCGGTGGCGAACGCGGTCATTATTTTGAATCAGCAAATCGGAATTGCCAGCAACGGCCGCGATGCCACGGACCGTATTCGCGAAGAAAGCCTACAATCCAAGGACGAAACCGCACCCGAAGGCTACACGACCCGCTACGAGGCGCGATCGCAATTCGAGGAGAAATTGCAGAACGACCGGTTGCGGCCGGTGGTCGTCGAGACGCGCCGCGGCTACGATCAGTTTCATAAAATTCGCGAAACCCTCGCGCGGCTCGAACAAACCGATGGCCGCACCTTCGCCGATTTCCTGATCGAAATGTCGCCGCGACTCCCGCGCGATGCCACCATCATCGCGGTGTTGCCCCGCGTAACGATTGAAACTTCGGTCGCTCTGGGCCAGATGCGCCGGCAAGGTTTCGCCATCTCGGCGATCCTCATCGGCTTGGCCGACGACGGCAGTGATACCCGCGTCGTGGCACACGGCCGGCTCATCGCCGAAGGCATTCGCGATGTGCGCTACGTCAACTCCGAGCAAGACATCATGGCCCTAGGCGACCGCAACGCCATACCCACCCCCGCCGATTACGCATTCTCGGCGGAGTTGGCTTGAAGGGAATTTCCTTGCATATCAAGTCGTTTATCATCTGGCTGACATGCCCCTGACAGCGAATGGATTAAACCTGACGGCTCGTAAATACTATAAACCAGACTTGAGTTCTTCACTGAGGTTCACGGAACGTCACTCGCGATGAAACGGTCTTTGCTAGCTTATGCACAACTGTTGCGGTTGCCGAATGTGTTTACTGCGTTCGCGGACATTGCGATGTCCGCGTGTGCGGCGGGGTATGCCTTGGGGGCGTTCGACACGTTCGCGCTGTTGCTGATGGCCTCCGGCAGTCTGTATTGCGGTGGGATGGTTTGGAACGACGTTTTCGACCGACGCGAGGATCGCAAGACGCAGGCGTTTCGGCCGATTCCCTCGGGGCGCGTGCCGGTGCGGAACGCGGTGGGGATCGGCATAATGACGTTCGCGGTTGGCATCGGTTGCGGTGCGATTGCGAATGTGCCGGTGGAAATACTGATCGCGTTACCGGCGATGATTCTGCTTTACAATGCGTGGCTGAAACACACGCCGTTCGGCCCCGTGGCGATGGGCACGTGCCGGTTCTTGAACGTGCTAATGGGCTTATCCGGAAGCGGATTAGACGTCTGGACGGATCTGAACTTACACCTCGCGGCGACGACGGGGCTATACATCGTGGGCGTCACATGGTTCGCTCGCACCGAAGAAAGCACCTCGGCTCGCCGGAGTTTGATCGCCGCCAGCGTCGTCATTTTCGCCGCGATCGTGCTGGCCGTGACGGTGCCGAGCCATCTGACGGCAGGGTGCGGCACGGTGTTCTTTCCGTACCTGTTGGTGGCGTTCAGTTTCCTCGTCGGCGTGAAGCTGATTGCGGCAATACAACAACCCTGTCCGAAGCCCGTGCAAGCGGCGATCAAGTGTTGCATCCTCGGGCTGATCGTACTCGATGCGATTCTCGCCACCGCGTTCGTCGGCCTGCCGGGGCTACTCATACTATTGCTGTTGCCACCGGCATTGTGGCTCGGAAAATGGGTCTATTCCACGTAACATGTCACCGTTCAGCCTTATGAAACTTCACGCTGCAATTGAGACGGATTATGATCGGAACGCCCGTTCTGTTTCCGTGTTTTCAGTGAATTCCGCGGTTCTCTTCCATTCTGAAGACCGAGCAAAAAAGTGATGATCAACCACGGAAAACACGGAAAACACGGAAATAAAGCAACCCAATTTGGTAAAGAGACGACGTCGCGAAATTGAAGCGTTACCACCTAACTTTTGAGGTTCCCGATATGTACCGAATGCTGTTAATCGGAGGCATCACTTTGGCCATCACCGCCGGTTCCGCGACTGCGGACCCCGAAACGACCGCGAAGGCGCGTGCGATTATCGACGCGCACGTGAAGGCGATTCGCCCGCTCGAAATCGTTTCCGGGAAAGCGTGGTGGGACGCGAATACGACCGGCGATAAGGCGGCGTTCCAGAAGAAGGAAGATGCGCAAAACCGGCTCGATGCCGCCCTCGCGAACGCCGCCACTTTCGCCGAATTAAAGGCACTCAAAGACGCCACGGCGAAGATCGACGATAAACTCGTGTCGCGGCAAATCGAGTTGCTGTACCTGATGTACCTCGAAAAGCAGGTCGATCCGGCGCTTTTGAAAAAGATGACCGCGAAGGCGAACGCGGTCGAGGCGAAGTTCAACGTCTACCGTGCGAAGGTCAACGGCCAGGAACTCGCCGACAGCAAGGTGCGCGAACTGCTGAAGAGTTCGACCGATTCGAACTTGCGCAAGACCGTGTGGGAAGCGAGCAAAGGCGTCGGCAAAGATGTCGAAGCCGACTTGAAGGAACTCGTGAAGTTGCGGAACCAGGCGGCCACGCAACTCGGCTTCAAGAACTTCCACGCGATGATGCTGTTTATCAACGAGCAAGAGGGCGTCGAACTCGTGAAGCTATTCGACGAACTCGACGAACTCACACGCGATCCGTACGCGAAAGCGAAAGCCGAGATCGACGAGAAGCTCGCCGCGAACGCGGGTGTCAAAGTCGCAGATTTAATGCCGTGGCATTACCACGACAGCTTCTTCCAGGAATCGCCGGCGGTGTTCGACGTCGATCTCGATCAGCCATTCAAGACGGCAGACATTCTCGAACTGTGCCGAAAATTTTACGCGGGGATCGATCTGCCGATCGACGATGTCATCGCACGCAGCGACCTGTACGAGAAGAAGGGGAAGTCCCCGCACGCCTTCTGCACGGACATCGACCGCGAAGGCGATGTGCGCGTGTTGGCGAACATTACGGCCACCGAATATTGGGCGAGCACGATGCTCCACGAACTCGGGCACGCGGTGTACAGCAGCAAAAACATCCCGCAAACGGTGCCGTACGTGCTGCGCGGCGAAGCCCACATTCTGACCACCGAAGGCGTGGCGATGCAGTTTCAGAAATTCTCGAAGTCCCGCGCGTGGCTCGAAAAAATGGGCGTGAAGGTCGAGAACCCCGCCGCGTTCGATGCGACTTCCACGAAGGTACTCCGCAACGAACTGCTGATTTTTAGTCGCTGGTGCCAAGTGATGTTGCGGTTCGAGAAAGCGATGTACGAGAACCCGGACCAAGACTTGAACAAACTGTGGTGGGACTACGTCGAGAAGTATCAGCTTTTGAAGCGCCCCGTCGGTCGCAGCGAGCCGGACTATGCGAGCAAGATCCACATATGCTCCGCACCCGTGTACTATCACAACTACATGATGGGGCAACTGTTCGCGTCGCAGGTTCACCACACGATCGCGAAGGAACTGTACGACGGTGCCGCACCCAGCAGCGTGAATTACATCGGCGATAAGCGCGTCGGCGGGTTCATGAAGGCGAAGATTTTCGAGCCAGCCCGCACTCTGAACTGGCGCGACCTGATGAAGTTCGCGACCGGCGCGGAACTGAGCGCGAAGGCATTCGCACTCGATTTCCAGTCGAAGTAATCGTCGCTTACTTCGCCATCAGAATGCCTTCGGGGGCTTTCTCCACCGCCATCGCCGGTGGGGGTACTCCGAGGGCTTCGGCGATGATGGGGGCGACGATCAGCGAACTGACGGCGTCTTCGCGGGTACCGCGTTTTGCGATACCGGCACCGTAGACCAAGATCGGCACGTGGCGATCGTATTCGTGCGGCGTGCCGTGGTCGGTGCCAGTCGAGAGCGCACCGGAAACTTGCATGTATGGCGGCGTCAGAATGTACAAGTCGCCGCAGCGATCGGGGTGATACGATAGCCGCACCATCGGGCCGAATTGCTTGCCCAAGTCGCTAGTGAAGTCGCTCTTTTCGATCTGCGTTCGGCTGAACGCGGCCAGCACATTCGCTCGCCCTTCGAGCCAGTTTCGTGCGTAACTTTCGACATTTTCGTACGGCACGCCGATCGATTCGATCGTCCGCCGGTTCAAATACACCCACGGGTGCGTATCGCGAATCGGCCCTTCGACCCAACGACCCGCGACGCCACCGGGCAGGCCGAATGCGGCATCGAGTGCGGAATCCAACCCGTTGATATTGTCGCCGAGCGATATCCGTTTCGCTCCGGGGTGCGTGCGAATCGCCATCTCCGGGAGCGGGCAAATGCCGTGATCGGCAGTGACGATCAGCACGAAGCGGTCTTTGCCGAGCGTGCGTTCGAGGTGGGCAATCATGTCGGCAACGATCGCGTCCGACCGCAACGTGATGTCCATCACTTCGTGCGAATCCGGGCCGTACGCATGGCCGACGATGTCGTTCGGCGAAAAGCTCACGAGGAGTAAGTCTGACACCCCCCTGTCGCCGAGTTTTTCCGCGTCGATGGCCGTTTTCGCGAACTCCCAAAGTAGCTCGTTCCCGAACGGCGAGGCCTCGATGGCGGTGAGGTAATTCGCGGTCTTGTCGTCGGCTTTCGGCAACACGTGCGGGAAGATGCTCGGCAGGCCGCCGGGGTTCTTCGCCTCGCCGTTCATGTTGTCCGGCCCTGCCAGACGGTCGTAAATTTCCTGCGGTTTCAGCCGATCCCACGAGCGACCGGCCCAACGATACACCGAATCGCGGTTGAAGCGATCGACCCAATCCGGCAGCCGCGTTCGATAGAAACTCGACGTATGAAATTCGCCTTCAGAACTATCGAAGCAGTAGCAGCCGACCGGCTCCTTGCCGCCCATGAGCACCGCCGAACGGTCTTTCATCGAGAGACTGACCGTGCGGCCTTTACCGTTGGTGGCTTCGCGCAAACTATCGCCGACGGTGGGTGCGAGTAACCGCGTCGGGGCGATGCCGGGCCACTTTTTCGCGACGCCTTCGCTCGGGGGAACGCGATCGTACGTTTCATCCGAAGACGCGGCATAAACGACTTTGCCCTTACCGCGGTCGTACCAGCGATTCTCGATAATCCCATGCACCGAAGGCGGCGCTCCCGTGACGATGCTCGCATGTCCGGGAGCCGTCGAGGAACAGGCGTACGGCAAATGCGCATTGTTGTACCAGACGCCTTCGGTTTTCATTCGCTCGAAACCGCCCGGGCCGAACTCGGCTGCCCAACGACTGAGGTAGTCGCCGCGCATCTGGTCGAACGCGACGACGACGACGAGCTTACCCGTGCCGGTACCGACTTCGGAAGTCGTATCGACGTCGTGCTTCGCGGGAATCGCCGACCGCGACACGAACCAAATCGCCGACGCGACGAGCAAAATCGCCGGGGTCAGAACCACTAACAAACGAACGACACGGCCAGGCGTCATGCGAAACTCCGAGGAAATAACATCCAAGGGGTTCGACGAAGCGTCTAACCCTGGGCTAAGCGATAGAACCCCGTTGGGGTAAATGCGTACAGAATTCTTACCCCAACGGGGTTGCATCTTTTAGCCCAGGGTTAGACGTTTTACGTCGTACCCCTGGGTGCTTGGTGGTGGAATTACTTCCCGTCGTTCGGTTGCAATTTCCAGCTTTCGTCGAAGAATCCGGCACGGACGACCTTGCCGGGGTAGCGCGAGTTCGCTGGGGTGTTGACGTCGATGATGGCGTAATCGGGCATCTTCGACACTTGCCGCGCGTTGTTCAAATAGTCGTATTCGCGGAATGTGAAACCGCTATTCAGTACGACGTACTTCTTCGGGTTCAGCGGGTTCGGGTAAATACTCACTGTCACCGTGTTGTCGGTGAATTCGGCCAGCGGCAACTTGTCGGCGATCTTCGCGAGGATCGCGTTGCTCTTGGGGTCGCCCCAGAGGATGAGGTTGTTGTTTTTAATGTCGAGTTCGCTAATTTCCGTGTCGGCTTTGATCGGGGCATCGCCGCGAAACTGCTTGCGCCAGTGTTCGGTTGCGTGTTTCATCTCGGTGGCGGTCCACGTGCCGATCTTCTCGTTCATCGGCGTACCCGTGGGCGAGACCATCAGGAACGAGTCCATGAAGGCGTCGTCGATGGGGCCTTGCAGGCCGTGAACTTTTCGCAGCCCATTAACTAAGTCGGATTTCTCCGCCGGAGTCCACTCCTTCCCCTTCAACAAATAACTGCGTTCGGTTGGCCGGGGAGTCTTGTCAGTTCCACCACTGACCCAGCCCACGGACTCGTCCTTTCCAGCGAACGAAACGGCACCGTTAGGGCTGGTTGACGTGATGGTAAACGCTGTTACTCCCTTCATGTCGAGATCAAAACTATGCCCATTTCTAACCTCCGCGATCACGCTCGCCGGTTCCCAGTGCTTCGTCATACCGTCGATCCGCAGCCACGCACACTCGTTGTACCGCAGCGTATATGTCGTGAATTTGATCTCTGCCGGCACTCCTGGCTTGCCCTTCGCGACGATTGCATCGATCTGCTTGTTCAGTTCGACCTTCGCATTCTTCTCGTAGCTATGGCCGGTTTTTGGTCCGATGATGTGCGTCAACTCCATGCCGAGTTTCTTCATCTCGCGGGCCATCACGTCGGCGGCTTGCTTCTGGTTATCGTTCTCGCCGCTGTATGCCACCGTCGGGATGTTGAAGATGTTTTGCGCCACGTCGGTGCAGTTGTACATACCCCAGAGTTTCTTCTCGTACCACGTCGGTTCGACCTTCTCGTTCTGGAACACCTTTAGGAACTCGGGCGTCTCGCTGAACCCGGCACCGGGTGCGGCGGCGCAAAACAGCGTCGGGTAGTGAACGGCGTACTGCCAGCACGCCGCGCCGCCCATGCTGAAGCCGCGCGCCACGACTCGCGAATCGTCGATCCGGTAATGTTTCTTCACGTGTTCCAGGCATTCGAGCGTGTCGATTTCGCCCGCGAATTTGTTCGCGTTGCAGTATCGGCCGTACGGGTGCAGCACGAATGCGCCGGCCGGTGTGAACTCGCCGGGAGACTTCTGCCGACCGTCGATGAAGTTGACTTCGCTGAGGTTCTCGCCGCGACCGTGCCACCAGAAATCGAGCCGGTGCGGGGCCTTGGCGGCGAAGTCGTATTCCTTCGGAACGACGAGGCCGTATGGCTGCACGCTGCCGTCGATCTTCGAGCGATACCCGCGAACGACGAGGCCGGTTTTCGTCGCCCAACTCGCTTCGCCCTTCTGAAGTTCCGCGAGGCGTTCGTTGCCCTGTTTGAGCAACAACTTCGCCACCGCGATTTCCTTCACGTTAAAAAACTCGTCGTATTCGATCGCGTACTTCACGGCCTTGCTGTAAATCTCGACGTCGGGGATGCGCTCGCTGATAAACAAATTTTTCAGCAGCTTCAGCCGTTCGATACCGGCTTGCAACTCCGCCTGCCCCGCTTTCAGTTCTTCGCGGTCGATCGCTGACACCGCAACGCCCTTCGGCGGAACGGGCCGCACATTCTCGAACTGGTTATCTTTGGGGCCATCGGCCGAGTTCGCCGGTTGCAATACCAGCAAGGCGATGGCGAACGGAATGGCGGCAAGCGCGAACCGGCGAAGGATCATCGGTATCTCCTCAGGGGATCAGGTTGCAGTGAACTTTACGAAGGTAACGACGTGCGACCAAACGAAATCGCGATGTGATGCGGCCTTCTCACGGCGCACCCGACTTGATAACTTAGCTGGTAAGATTGGATAAATGGAATTCGGGCACCGCGCCCACAATCGGAGGACGGTCTCGTGGCATCGACGAAAATGATCGACATTCGCCGGGGTATGGTGCTCAACATGAATGGGCAACTGCTCCATTGCCTCGAGCGCGACCTCAACACGCCCGGTAACTGGCGCGCGATTTTGTACTTGAAGTTAAAGAACCTCAAAACCGGTTCGATCGTCGACGAGCGGGTTCACCCCGACGACAAAGTCGACGTCGTGTACCTGGATACCCGCGAATACCAGTACTCCTACAAAGACGGCGACGATTACGTCTTCATGGACTCCGAATCGTTCGAGCAGGTCACGCTGAACGGCAACATGGTCGGCGACAAGATCATGTACCTTCGCGAAAACGATACGTGCAAAATCACGTTCTACGACGGCAAAGCGCTCGACATGGAACTGCCGCAAACGGTGACGTTGAAAGTGATCGAAACCGAGCCAGGCATCAAGGGGGCGACCGCCGCCGCCCAAACGAAACCCGCCACGCTCGAAACCGGGCTGATACTACAAGTGCCCTCGTTCATCGTCGTAAACGAACTGATTACCGTGCAGACCGAAGACGGCAAATACCTCCGCCGTGCGAAGGAAGGCACCACGTAATTCGACAACTCCCGCCGGGACAAGCCCGGCGGCTCGTAACGATAGCGACTTCACTCCACCGTCACGCTCTTGGCTAGGTTCCGCGGCTTGTCCACGTCGCAGCCGCGTAACACCGCGATTTCGTACGCCAGCAGTTGTAGCGGGATCGAGACGATGATCGGTTGCAAATACTCGACGACGTCGGGGACCGTGATCATATCGTCGGCGATCTCGGCCACTTCGCGGTCGCCTTCGCTGCAAATCGCAATCACTGGGCCGCCTCGGGCTTTGATCTCTTGCATGTTCGACATGACCTTGTCGAAGACGTTGCCGCGCGGCACGAGGAACACGCTCGGCGTGTCGGCATCGACGAGCGCGATCGGGCCGTGCTTCATCTCGGCGGCGGGGTAACCCTCGGCGTGGATGTAGCTAATTTCCTTCAATTTCAACGCGCCTTCGAGTGCCACCGGGTACAGGTACTGCCGTCCGAGGTACAGGCAGTTCCGCATGTGCGCGTATTTCTTCGCGATCTTCTTCACTTGTTCGTGGCACTTCAGCGTCTTGCGGACGGCATCGGGAAGTGCGTGCAGTTCCTCGATAATGCGCATCCCTTGCGTGCTCGACAGGTGCCGCATTCGGCCGAAATATAACGCGAGCATCGTCAGCACGATCGTCTGCGACGTGAACGCCTTCGTGCTGGCGACGCCGATTTCCGGCCCCGCGTGCAAGTACACGCCGCCATCGGCTTCGCGGGCAATCGTGCTGCCGACGACGTTGCAAATCGCGAGCGTCGGGTGGCCCATCCGCTTCGATTCCCGCATCGCCGCCAGCGTGTCGGCGGTTTCCCCGGACTGCGTGACCGCGAGCGTGAAGGTGCTGCGGTCCATCGGCGGGTTGCGGTAACGCAGCTCGCTGGCGTACTCGACTTCGACCGGAATTCGCGCGAGTTCCTCGAAGAGATATTCGCCGACGAGGCACGAGTGGTAGCTCGTCCCGCACGCCGTCATCACGACGCGGTCGATGCTTCGCAGTTGCTTCGGTGTGAGGTTCAACCCGCCGAAGTGTGCCGTCCAGTTGCTTTCGTCGAGGCGGCCGCGCATCGCATTCGCAATCGTCTCGGGTTGCTCGTAAATTTCTTTCAGCATGAAGTGCGGGTAGTCGCCGATCTCGGCATCGCCTTCGCCGAGGAAGTGCTTGATGTCCTGAATCGGCGCGTCGACGGTGTCGAGATCCTGGTTGCGAATGACCCACGATTCCCGATCGAGTTGGCAAATCTGGCGGTCGTTGAGGTAGACGACTTTGTCCGCGTACCCGGCGAAGGCGTTGGCATCGGAGGCGAGGTAATGGCCGTTGGGTCCGATGCCGATGACGAGTGGACTGCCGAGCCGCGCCCCGACGATGACGCCCGGTTCGTTCTGTGCCATGACCGCGATGCCGTAGGTTCCCTTCACGAAATCGAGTGCGAACCGCACCGCTTGCATGAGGTCGCCTTGGTAGTACCGCGAGATGAGATGCGCGAGCACTTCGGTGTCGGTATCCGAGCGAAACTCGATGCCGTCGGCCTGGAGTTTGTGCTTCAGGCTCATGTAATTTTCGATGACGCCGTTGTGAACGACGGCAATCGTGCCGGTGGCGTCGGTGTGCGGGTGCGCGTTCCGATCCGTCGCGCCACCGTGCGTGGCCCAGCGCGTGTGGCTGATACCGAACTGACCCGGTGCCGGGTCGGCATGGACCGCCTTCGTCAGTTCGGCGATCCGCCCCGCCTTCTTGCGTAGGTGCAGCGTCTTCCCCGTACCCGTCACCATCCCCGCACTGTCGTACCCGCGATACTCCAGACGCCGCAAACCCTCGAGCAAGATCGGCGACGCTTCCGTTCGACCGGTAAACCCAATAATTCCACACATGCGAAGGAACTCCATTTTCCACGGGGCAAGACAGACAGTATCTTATTGCAGGAAACCGGAGTAACACCGTGAGGCACGTTTCGACATCCTGCGACTCGTCTGGACACGCGAACCGGTTCGGGGCATATGTCGTTCGTACGATGTCCTCGTTGCGGGGATCGCCATGCGATTTGCGAACTCGATTGTTGCGTTGGTGTTGGCCATCGGGTTCGCGCGTGCCCAACTTCCGCCGATTCCGATCCCGATGCCGGTGGTTGAACTTCCGCCGATTACGCTCGTTACGGCAACGGAACCGATGGTGGTGCCGAACGGCACGCCGGTCTCGAAGCCTTTGCAATCGGTCGTTGTTCCCGAAGCGGCTCCGAAGATCGAACCGATCCCGCCTGCGGTCGAGACGCCGCTACCGACGCCGGAAATCACTGCGCCGGCGAATGGCTACCCTCATGTGTGGTCGAAGTACGATCTGCTGTTTTGGTGGCCGAAAGCACAACCGTTGCCGCCGCTCGTCACGGGTAGCCGTGCCGCGTTGCCGCCGATTCTCGGGCAGCCGAACACGGTGATACTCGTCGGCAATCGTTCGCTCGACACGCAAGAACACGCGGGCGGCCGATTCACCTGGGGCAATTCGATCTCCACCGACAATTCGCTCGGCATGGAGTTCACGTACCTGTTCCTCGGCACGCGCACCTTCAATGCTCCATTCGCGGAAAATTTGTCGCGCTACCCCGTGATTGGTCGCCCGTTCCACAATGCGCGAACGGGCCAAGACGACGTGCTGATTACTTCGTTCCCTGGCGCGATGAGTGGCTTGGTGAACGTGAGTACGACGACGCGGGTGAGTGGCTGGGAAGTCACCGGCGTGGCACACGTTCACAGCGGGCCGCGCTCGCACGTGAGTATTTTGGCAGGGTATCGCTATTTCCAGGCGAACGAGGGGCTGCGCGTCGAACAGACGGCGTACCGCATTCCGTCGTTCGCGAATCCGGGAATCCTCTCGACCGTTGCCGATCAGATCGATGCGCACAACCGCTTCCACGGCGGCCAACTCGGGCTGGAATCGGAATACTCGCACGGCTCGCTGTTCGTCGAAGTCGTCGGAAAGGTGGCACTCGGCCAAACGATTGAAGTGCTTCGTACGAGCGGGCAAACGTCGATCATCACGGCGGGGGCCGCACTGCCGTTGTTGCAATCGTACCCGTCGGGCGTACTCGTTCAGGCTTCCAACAGCGGGCGAATCGTGCGTTCGGCGTTCGCAGTCCTGCCCGAAGCCCAGGTGAAATTCGGCTTGAAATTCAACGCCAATTCGCGAATGTACGTCGGCTACAATTTCCTCTACCTCAGCGATGCGATCCGCCCCGGCGATCAAGTCGATCGCACGCTCGACCCCAACGGCATCGCCATCGTACCGGGTTCCGCAAACTCGCAATTACTCGTGCAAGAACGCCCCGCCGTGCTGTTCCACCGCGGCGACTTCTGGGTGCAAGGCGTCACGTTTGGCCTCGATTGCCGTTATTAAGGCGGATCGGCATTATGCCGACGTTGCGGATGATCGGCTCGAATTCCATTCGTTCGACGACATCGCGAGCGATGTCGATTCCCGGTGCGACTTCGATCAATTCCATGCCTTCGGGCACTAGCCGAAATACGGCCCGTTCGGTGATGAAGATCACGTCCCGATTCGATTCGCGTGCCACCGGCCCACTGAAAGAGACTTGTTCGACGCGACGCACAAACTTCGCGACACGGCCTTCCGTCACGATTCGTACGGCTCCATTCTCGAACGCGACTTCCAGGCCATCGGCCGTCAAAGTTCCGCAGAAGACGAGCTTCCGAGCGTTCTGCGAGATGTTGACGAACCCACCCACTCCCGCGAATCGGCTGCCGAAACGCGACACGTTGACGTTGCCGTGCCGGTCGACCTGTGCCGCACCGAGTGCTGCGAAGTCCAGCCCGCCGCCGTCGTAAAAGTCGAATTGCGATGGCTGATCGACGATCGCCTGCGGGTAGCTCGCAGCGCCGAAACTCAAACCGCCTGCGGGCACGCCGCCGATTGGGCCACTCTCCACGGTGAGCGTCACATCGGCCAACAGACCGCGTTCGGATGCCACGAGAGCGATCCCTTCGGGAAGGCCGATGCCCAAGTTCGCGATGGATCCCCGTTGCAGTTCGTCGCACGCTCGCAGTGCAATGATGCGACGGATCGCGGGTAGCCGTTCCGACTGTTCCTGCAAATCGAGCGGCGAAACGCTTGCCGGCGAGCAATACGCCGGGTTGAATAATTCGCCGAACGTCTGCCAGTGATCGCGTTCTTCGGCGAGCACGATGTGCGAAACGAGCCGACCAGGGATGCGAACGTGTTGCGGTGGAGCGGGTCGGTCTAGAATTTTGCGGACTTGTGCAATCACCGGCCCACCGCGATTGTGCGCGGCCTGCGCGATCGGCAACGCATCGCCAATGATGGCTTCTTCGTCCATGATCAGGTTGCCGAACGGATCGGCCGACGTTGCGCGAATCAGACCCGCATGAACGGGAAACGCATGGTACAACAACCACGTTTTGCCTCGTAGCATCACCCGTTCGACGAGGTCTTCCGTCGTGATGGCGTTGAGCTTGCCGCCCCCGTTTAACGGGTCGATGAACGTACCCAGCCCCACGTGCGTCACGCAACCCGGACGGCCCGCCGCGATGTCGCGCATCAAGTGGCAGATGACGCCTTGCGGAAAATTGTACGCTTCGATCTCGCCGCTTAACGCCAACTGCCCCAGTCGCGGACATAGCCCCCAATGGCCACCGATCACCCTTCGCAGCAAGCCGACATGCGCGAGGTGATTCAACCCGCGACTCTTACCATCGCCTTGCCCTGCGGCATAAACCAACGTCAAATCGCGCGGCTGCTTTTGCGAAAGGAACCGCCGCTCGAGTGCGGCAGAAAGGGCTTCCGGATGTCCCGCACCGACGAAGCCACCGCAGGCGACGGTCATCCCGTTTTGAATCTGCATCACGGCTTCGTCGGCCGAACACAACTTTGCTTCGAGCGGCGTACCCATCGTCTTCCGATGTTCGGTGTGGACTTCGCACTTAAATTGAATTCATTGTCCCATTTGGGCAGCGATCGAAAACGAAAAACAAAACATTAACCGCAGAGGCCGCAAAGTACGCAAAGAAGAAAAATCATGCGATGTTTCAATCTGCGTCGCAGTTTTCCGCATCGATTGGAACCGTGCGGAAATCACGAGTTTTTACTTAGCGTTCTCTGCGCCCTCAGCGGTTAAAAATTCTGCATGAATTCCAGCCACTTAGTTCATGCTAGCGTAGGCGCGTTCGGCGGCGGCGACACCGACGCCCGGTTCGACGTTGCCGCCTGCGCCGCGTAGCACTTGTTCGAGTGCCGAAAGGACGAGTAGCACGCTACTCGGCTTGCTGTTGTAGCCCATCAAACCGATCCGCCACGCTTTGCCCTTAAAGTCGCCGAGGCCGCCGCCGATCTCGATGCCGAAGTCGTTGAGCATCCGCTTGCGGCACGCCATGTCGTCGATACCGGCAGGGATTCGCACCGCGTTCAACTGCGGCAACTGCACGGCGGTATCGGCGGTGTAGCTCAGGCCCATCGCTTCCAGCCCGGCGCGTAACGCTTTGTAGTTTCGCGCGTGACGAGCGAAGCGGTTCTCCAATCCTTCTTCGAGCACGATCCGCAAACCTTCGCGGATCGCGTAGATCATCGAGATCGGCCCCGTGTGGTGATACGCCCGTTCGCCGCCCCAATAGCTTTGCACGATCGACAGGTCGAGGTACCAACTCTGGACTTTCGTTTTGCGGGCATTCAGTGCGGCCACGGCGCGATCGCTGAGCGAAACGGGCGACAGCCCCGGTGGGCAGCCGAGGCCTTTTTGCGAACAACTGAAGATCGCGTCGATCTCCCATTCGTCGACATTCACCGGAACGCAACCGAGCGACGTCACGGCATCGACGATCAGTAACGTGCCGAACTCGTGGCACAGTTTGCCGAGTTGGTCGATCGGTTGCAATACGCCGGTCGACGTTTCCGCGTGAACGATACCGAGGACTTTCGGCCGCACGGCTTGTAGCGTTTCGCGAATGCGGTTGAGGTCGAACGCCTTGCCCCATTCTTGCCGCAGTTCCGTCACGTGCGCACCGCAACGACCGGCCATATCGAGCATTCGATTACCGAAGTAACCCTTCGGGCAAATGACGGCTTTATCGCCCGGCTCGATGAGGTTGACGAGGCAACACTCCATGCCAGCACTGCCCGTTGCGGACACGGGAAAGGTAAGTTTGTTTTTGGTGCGAAAGACTTCGCGCATCATGTCCTGGGTTTCGTTCATCATCTCCAGGAATTGCGGATCGAGGTGCCCAAGTAGCGGCGTGGTCATGGCGGACAGCACGCGCGGGTGTGCATCGCTGGGGCCAGGCCCGAGGAGCAGTCGCGGCGATGGGTTCAACTGACCGGGGATCGTCATCATGGCAGTATCTCGTGGTGTAGCAACGTAGTTGAAATACGACCCATCGCAGGCGAGTGTTAAATGTGCAATTGTTCAGCACGATACCGACAAGGCATTTCGGTAGCCGTTTCTCGAACAGGAAAACAGGGTTACGAGCGTTTGGCGAAGTGCAAGTCTTGGACTGGAGCCTCGCAAAAAGTCTTGGCGAGCCGTAGGTTACCACGGGTAAAGCGACGTCAGGCGATGCCCAGAATCTGGCACGTCTCATGATAACTAGTTTCGAGCGGGAGTTGCACGCGAAGGTCGGGGGTGAGCCAGATGGGGAGCGTCGGTAGCGGTTGGCCGAGTGTCATCGGGTAGAACCAGGCGTCGAGGCGGTCGCGCTGTTTCGGCATCTTGCGGGCACGCAGCGTGACCGCATACAAGTGCGGTGGCCGGGGTGCGAGTTGCGGGTCGATACGATCGAGCATCGACAACAAGTCGGCGTACAAGTTGGCGTGCCGGACGGTGACCAGATCGACGAGCGACACGCAGACGCCCTGTTTCAACAACGATGCGACTTTATTGACGAACAGTTCGCGGGTCTCCGGGCGGTCCTTGTTCGACGGACTCACGATCTCGATGACAGCAACCAGATGCCGGCCCCGCTCGGCGTCGTAGATGCGTACTTCGTACTCGTCCTGTTCGGACAAGTCGGCTTCGACCGTAAAGGACGGGGCCAAGATGGTTTGCGTAGCCAAGCCCTCGTCGCCGATTTCAACGGAGGCATTCGGGTCGCGGGTGTCGAGGTCGTAGGTACAGACATCGACTTCAAAGGGCGAACCGAGGTGAACTTTGGGCGCAGACCGGTACCCGGCGGGCAATATCTTCGTCAAGTCCCGAACGATTTCCCCAGGCCACTGCCCGTGGACTTCGTCCCAGGAGTGCGTATCGTTCACGGGCGAGCGAAAGTGATCGCGAAGCGGCATCGTAAAACCTCCTGCTACGATTCTAGTCGAACGAGCCGACTTCCGAAAGTGGTTCGCCGCTGGCAGCGGATGAGCGAGCGGAGGATGTCAATCCACCCTCATGCCGGACTTGTGACTCGGTTCCGATAGAATCACGTTAGAAACCGAGGACGAACGACATGATGCGACGATCGCGTGCCCGTGAAGTGGCGCTGCAACTGCTGTTTCAGAAAGATCAGAACCCCACGAAAATTACGCGGAAGGCGATCGTGAAGTTCGTCGGCGATCGCCTGAACGACGATGCCGAGAGCATCGGGTTTTGCCTCGAGGTGTACGATGGCGTGCTCGCGAAACAGGGCGAAATCGATGCCGTTATCTCGGCGACGGCGGAGAACTGGCGGATCACGCGGATGCTGCCCGTCGACCGGAATCTGTTGCGATTGGGGACGTACGAACTGCGTCATGCCCCCGTACCGACGCCGATTGCGGTAGCCATCGACGAAGTGATCGAACTCGCACGCCGATTCGGTTCGGCGAACTCGCCGAGCTTCGTGAACGGCATTCTGGACAAGATCGCGAAGACGAAACCCGTACTGCCTGAGCAAGTCGTCGAACCGGTTGCACCCGTCGAACTGGCCGCACCACTCGTACCTTAAAAGATCACTTTCCGCCATGCCGCGACGCCAGCCGTTCACGCAGTTGTGCCTGCAAATGGCGAATCTCGCCCGGCCGATCGCGGTTGATCTGCACGTACACACACTCCACAGCGATGGCGATTTCACCCCCTCGCAGGTCGTCGCCTATGCGCGATTGTCGGGTTTGCGTGCGATTGCGATCACCGATCACGACACGACAGTCGCGTGTGCGATAGCCCGCGAAGCGGCGAGTGAGGCGATTTCAAAGTCGCTCGAGATCGTCGATGGCGTGGAAATTTCTACCGAGTACGAAGGCCGCGAGTATCACCTGCTCGGCTATTTCCTCGGTAAAAATCGCGAGGCACTCGAAGCGAAACTCGCGCAGATTCGTCTGCGTCGCCGCGAACGGTTTCATGCGTATCTTACCGAACTCGCACGACATGAAGTGATGATACCCGCCGATGCGGTGAGTCGCGTCGAAGCCGTCGCCGAGAGCTTGGGACGCCGCCATTTGGCCGGGTTGCTGGTCGATGCCCAGTTCGTGCGAACGCGGCACGAAGCGTTTCGCAAGTACCTCGAACCGTTCGCGCCGACGACGAACCATCGCATACCCATTGAAGACGCGATTGCGTTAATTCGCGGTTGTGGCGGCGTGGCATCGCTCGCGCATCCGCCGCAGGATTTGACTCTCGAGCGGTTCGCGACCTTTTGCGAAATGGGCATGGCTGCCATCGAGTGCGCGTTCCCGTCGGCCACACGAACGTGGTCGGACACGCTCCTCGAATGGGCCAAGTCGCACGACCTCGCCACCACCGGCGGCAGCGATTGCCACGGCGCGGAACCCGCATCGCGACGAATCGGCGCGTTCGGCATCAATTCGGAGAAACTCGAGCGATTGCGTGCGCGTTGCAGGTAAACCGAAAGACGCCTCGGTGAGCTTGCTGGGTTTCTCAGGGACATTTCAGTTGCCGCTTCCTTGTTTTCCCCTCTTGCGGACCGATAATCTCTACTTCCGATTCTTCCAATGGAGTCCATCATGAGTCGAAGGCCAGTGATCCTCCTGCGTAGAATCTTCCTGTTGGCTAGCCTTCTGGTCCTGCCCGCGTGTTCGACGAACAGGCCGGACACGGAGAGCGGTCAACCCAAAGCACCTGAGCGAGTGAATGCTATGGCAGACGATTACAAACCCTTCCACGCTGTGAATCCGAAGAATCCCAAAGTGTTCTTCGAGATGACGATCGATGGCAAAGCGGCGGGGCGGATCGAGATGGAACTGTTCGCGGACACCTGCCCCAAGACCGCAGAGAACTTCTTGCAGTTGTGCGTCGGTACCAAGAGCAAGGCCGGTACGCCGCTTGCTTTCAAGGGCTCGTCGTTCCACCGCGTGATCCCGGAGTTCATGTGCCAGGCCGGCGACTTCACCCGCGGTGACGGCACGGGCGGGGAGTCGATTTACGGCGGAAAATTCGACGACGAGACCTTTGAAGGAAAGGCCGGCAAACACTTCGGCCCCGGTACCCTCTCGATGGCGAACGCAGGGCGGAACACGAACGGCTCCCAGTTCTTTCTCTGCACGGCGGCCACGCCGCACCTCGACGGCAAACACGTCGTTTTCGGACAGGTCGTGAAGGGTTACGACGTGGTCAAGAAGATTGAAGCCGTCGGTTCGCGTAGCGGAAAGCCGTCGGTCAAGGTTGTCATCAGCGATTGTGGGAAGGTCGAGTAATTTAGGGAGTCACGCACGATCCGGCGGCTAAACAGGCGTCGGATCGCGAGGACGATTACCCTCGACGAGACGTACAATTGAGGTGAGCAACACGGGGAAAAGCACATGTCGACGCTGACGCAACGGATGACGATGACCGACCTGCTGGCGATGCCCGACGATGGCAAGCGGCGCTGGCTCATCGACGGCGAACTGCGCGAGGAAGACATGACGCGACGAAATCGTTATCACTCGATTGCGATGGCGAATGTTTCGGGCGAACTCTATGTCTGGCGATCCAAGCGCAAGCCACCGCATGGCAACGTCATTTGTGGCGAAGCGTCGGTGCAGTTGAGTGCGGACAACGACACTACGGGCTTCGGCGTCGATGTAGCATACGTGTCCGCCGACGTCATGGTGGCGCAAAGCAACGAACATACGATCATTCACGGCTTGCCGCTGTTGATCGTCGAGATCACTTCGCCGAGTACGGTTCTGGAAGATTTAGACGAAAAGATCGACACGTACTTAACAGCGGGCGTACGCCTCGTCTGGGTGATCGACCCGCACGACCGGACCGTCACGATTTACCGTCCGGGCGACGAGCCGACGTTCGCCAATGCCCGGCAGGAACTGACCGGCGGCGACGTGCTGCCCGGCTTCGCGGTGCTAGTGTCGCGATTATTCGAGTAACTCCTGACGTTTGTAACGTTCAATTTCTTGAAGTCGATTCTTTGCCGCGGATGGGCAACGCCGAGGCGGATTTCCAGATTGGCGTATTTTTCCTGTATTCGTAGCGGAAGTCGTGAGTCTTCTGACTGTAGCCCTCTCGCTCCGCGAGAGGATAGCGAAGCCGGAAGAATCGCTCCCAGTCGCTTCGGACCAGACTGTTGCTATCCTCTCGCGGAGCGAGAGGGCTACATCAGAACCGGCTTCACCGGTCCGAAGGGTTAAACTGCCGTTTGTAACGATCCGGCGATTTCGCTGGATGTTACGCACCGAAACGATTGCTCGTTTCGTGCCTGTTAGCGATTGATCGACTCGTCGTTTTGCACTTCGATATTCTTGCTCCCATGCGGTTCATCGGGAATGATTGTGCCAATCTGACCAAGGACGGCCGGTAGCCGGTCTGCGTACGGTCCAGATGCCACGCACAAAGGATGGATCCGATGAAGAAGCTGACCGTCGCGAGTTTACTCGCAATCCCCCTCTTGTTCGCCATTTCGAGCCAAGCCCAGGCCCAACACTCGTTCCCGTTTCCGCAGATGGGTTGTGGCGGCCACTGCTTGGGCTTATTCAGCAAGATTCACCAACACGGCCCGCTGTTCAACTACGGCCCTTACCAGGGCTATTACCCATTCGAGCCGTACGGACCTTGGACGTCGGACCTCCGCTACAACCCACCGCAAAACAACTGTGCGAACGGCAATTGCGGTAGCAGTGGATGTTCGAGTTGCGGATCGCGTGCGAGTTGGGGCCGCTATGCACTGACGACACTCGGTAACGTCTTCCATCGCGTGCATCCGCTCGCACATCGCCACAAGTCGAGTGCGTGCAGTAGCCCTAGCGGTTGCGGTTCGAGCGAAGCCGTCAGCGCGACGGTGGCACCGGCTACCGAGACGATTGCACCCGCACCATTGTCGCAACCTGCACCGATGGTGATGCCAACGGAGAATACGGGTGCCGCGGGCGTGCTGACCGGTCGGGTGAAGTAACGCTGGCAATTTGAATCGGTGAACCGGATCGGGCGCGACGTGGGGATTACTCGTCCGCCTGCAGTAAAAAACCCATCGGACGCGAGTCCGAATGCCGACGCGAACGACGATCGTCGGGCATGTTGTTGAGGTCGAATTCTCGGTGCGCTCGCAGGGAGTGCGCCAACGTTTCAAGGATCGAAACTGCCGAGAGGGATCATGAAGACATTTTTCTATTCGCTAGTCGCCATTGCGATGGTGGCTGCTACTGCGGTCGACGTTCGTGCGGGCGGTTGTACCGGCCCCGGCTGCCCACAATCGGCACCCTCGTCGTACCCACAAGGCCCGTTCGCGAAGCTGTTCGGGAAGAACCCGCTGCCCGCGTTCCAGGCCGCTCCGTGGTACCTGTATTGGCCATACAACGGCCACTTCCAGACGCCTGCCCCGCTGATGGGTGCCTTCTACGCACCGCCATCCGGTCCCGCGATGGGCAACCCGTACTTCCCAGGTGGCGGTCGCTAAACGATTCGCGACAGCAATATTGATTCGCCGATTCGCCGATCCGTCGCCGTGAAGGGCTAACGCTCTTCTGTGCGGAGGATCGGTTTTTTTGTGGATTCTCCCGTCGAAAACGACGCACGTGTTGGGGTATACTGAGTTCGATGATGCACTCTTAATTTTTCTTCCTCGTAGCGGCGAGATACATAATGTCCAATCCCATTCACGGCGAACTCGTGCCCGTCGGCGGTGGCGATGCGATCCCGTTGATTCGCGATGTGATGACCGTCGGTCGACGCAAATCGAACGACATTTGCCTCGAATTCGCTAACGTTTCCAGTCAGCATTGCGAGTTCACTTTCAAAGCGGGCGTCTGGTACGTTCGCGATATGCGGAGCCAAAACGGCACCAAAGTGAACGGCGAACGGGTGTCCCATCGGCTCATCAAACCGGGCGACCTCATCGGCATATCGAGCCATCAGTTCAAGATCGAATATCAACTCTCGGCCTCGGCACAAATCGTCGCCGAAGAAGCCGCCCACGCCATTGAAGACGTCTTCGCGCAATCACTAATGGAGAAAGCCGGCCTCGCGAAACCGCGTTCGGCCAAGGACGATTGATCTTTCTGCGTCACTCCGTCGCGGGTTCGTAAGACAATATCTACGGGTTTCGGACGAATTCGCGGGTGTGCGTAGGAGCGGACATGTCTCAATCTTTGGTGGGCAAGGTTGCGGTGGTGACTGGGGCGTCATCGGGGATCGGTCGTGCGACATCGGTGGCACTGGCGAAAGCCGGTGCGGATGTCGTGCTGAACTATTACTCCGGCGAACAAAATGTGATGGAAGCCGTCGAAGAGATTCGGGCGCTGGGTCGCAATGCGATGCCATCGAAAACCGATGTCTCCGACCCCGTCGCCGTCGATGCGATGGTGGCCGAGACGGTGAAAGAATTCGGTCGGATCGACATCTTCATCTCGTCGGCAGTGTACAGCGATCGCGAACCGTTCCTGACCGCAGACATGAAGGGCTTTCGCCGTACGATCGAAGTCTCGATGTTCGGGGCCTACTACTGCTTGCGGGCCACTTGTAATCAGATGGTCAAGCAAGGCCAAGGCGGCGCGGTCGTGATCGTCAGTTCGCCGCACGCGCAGATCGCGTTCCCCAACGCGATGGCCTACAACATGGCGAAAGCGGCCATCGATCAGATGGCCCGCACGGCCGCCTGCGAACTCCTCCAAGAGAAAATTCGCGTCAACATCTGTTACCCCGGCTGGACCGATACGCCGGGCGAGCGCAAGTTCTTTTCCGAAGAGACGATTCAGAAAGCGGCCAAGTCGTTGCCGTGGGGCCGACTGGCGACATCCGAAGAAGTCGCGCGCGCAATTCTGTTCCTCGCGGAACCGGCCTCGGATTACATCACCGGCGAAATCCTCCACGTCGACGGCGGGCTGTTCCTGCCGTACTGGTCGAAGCGCGATGCAGGCGATTTTTAAGCGTTGCAGTACCGCACGATTTGGCGTTATAATTTCAGTTGTGCCAACAAGCGCGCGGCAAATTGCGTTGTGGTATCGAGACGAGACAAACCTCGAACGAATCGGAGTCGATCATGGCCACACAAACGACGCTACACGACGACGAACCGAAAATCGAACCGATCGAGAATGCGGGATTCCGCGACCTCGACCCCGATGGCATCCTCGAGCAGCCGTTCTGGGAGCGCTATAACAAGCGGCTCGAAATGCCGATCGGCACGGCGATGTCGATCCTCGTGTATGCCTTTGGCGCACTGTTGATCTTCCTGTTGCCGACATTTTTCCAAACCCGCGACAAGCACCCCGTCCCCGTGATCGCGTTCGGCGACGATGAAACCGGCGATGGCAGCGAAGGCAACGGCGGTGCGCAAGACCTCGCGCTCGGCCAGATGCCGCAACTCTCGGATATCAACCGCCTCGAAAAGCAGGCGCAGATCAACGAAGTCAAAGACGAAATTCGCGAGCGGATCAAGGTCGATGTCGGCGGCGATATTGAAATCCCCGATGGTGCGGCCGCGGCGCTGGCAACCCTCGACAAAACCCTGCGCGACAAGCTTCTCGGCGCGAAACCGGGCACGGGAAATGGCACGACTGGCGGCGACTTTGGGAAGGGCAACGGCCCCGGCGGCACGGGGGCGAGTTCCACTTACGCTCGCGCACTGCGGTGGGTCATTAAGTTCGATACGTCGAGCGGCGGCGATTACGTCAATCAGATGGCAGGCTTGAGCGCAACGATCTTGGTTCCCAGCCCCGATAGCAAGAAGATGTACATCTTCAAAAATCCTTCGGCCCCGAAGCCGCTCGTCGTGGCGACCGATGCCGACCTCGCGGTACTCGCGCAGATGATTCGCTTCGACGATGTGCGGGTGAAGTCCGTCGATGCTGTGGCGCAGGCACTGCAACTCGATTACACGCCCGTGGCGTTTCTGGCGTACTTCCCTCGCGAGATCGAGGACAAGCTGGCCGGGATGGAAAAATCCTATCGAGGTAAGCCAATCGAGAGCATTAAACAGACCACCTTCAAAGTCGTCATGAAGGGTGGCAAGTACGATCTCATCGTCACCGATCAGATTCTGCGATAAGACCGGGTCAGCTAAAGGTTTTGTAGGCCGGTCTTCACGACAAGACCGGGATCAGCTACAGGTTTTGTAGGCCGGTCTTGGGGTATTCTGTTTTTCTGTGAACCCACTGGTATTGTAGGTCGGGTCGAAGCTTTGAGAGGCCCGACAGTGCATTCACGCGACGATTTCAAACCTTGC
>JAYVQG010000011.1:0-3157 GCA_043757025.1 Limnoglobus sp. | reverse complement strand
ACTTACGTCCGATTTCGCCCAATTCCAATCACGCCGGAACCAAATTTTTAGTGGTCTTATTTGGCAAAACTGCAACCGGGTTTTGAACCGTGCCGATCATTCAATCTCGGTGACAGTTTTCCACTTCTATTTAAACGATACGGAAATCATGAATTTTTACTCCGCGCTCTCAGCGTACTCTGCGGTTAAAAATTCTGATGGAATTACGCTATTTTTTCGCGTTCGGTTTCGGTGCGGGAGGAAGGTCGTCTTCGCCGCGAAGAATATAACCTTCACCCCAGCGCGTCATGATGAGCGGCGGATCGAACCCTTTGTCGATTTTGTTCCGCAGATAACGAATGTACACATCGACCACGTTCGACGTGTTTTCGTCGTATTCGTCGTAGAGGTGTTCCCAAATCATCGTCCGCGTAACGACCTTGCCACGGTGGAACGCGAGGAATTCGAGCAGTGCATATTCGCGCGGCGTTAGGTGGATCGAAACCCCCGCGCGATCCGCCCGCCGTGCGGCGGTGTCGATTGTCAGATCGAATATTTTAATGAACGGGTCTTTAACCTGATGGCTACGGCGAACCAACGCACGAACGCGAGCGAGGAGTTCGTCCAGTTCGAACGGCTTCGCGAGGTAATCGTCGGCACCCGCATCGAGGCCGAGGATTTTGTCTTCGGTCATCGTCCGTGCGGTCAGCATCAGCACGTGAGTGAGAATCCCGCTCGAACGCCACTGTTTCAGCAGCGTCAGGCCGTCGATCTTCGGCAACATGATGTCGAGAATGATAACATCGTACTGGGTGGCACGCGCTTTCGCGTCGGCGTCCTCGCCATCGCTCGCCACATCGACCGCGAAACTCTCTTCTTCCAAGCCCTGCCGCAACGCTTTCAGCAGCGGAATTTGATCCTCGACGAGCAACACCCGCACGGCAGTCTCTCCGGGAGTTTATCCAATAACAACTAACGTTTTAACATCTTTGCCATGAGTGCGTTATGAGAATTGCAACAATTCAGCGCGATTCCGCTTCTACACCATCGACAAATTGTTTGCACTCGGGCAAGGCGTTCAGAAACTGTCTGCCGTAGCCTTTGGTTAAAACGCGCGGGTCGAATATGACCACCATTCCCCGATCGGTGGCGGTGCGGATGAGCCGCCCGAAGCCCTGTTTCAATTTGATGATCGCTTGCGGGACTTGATAGTCGTTGAACGGGTTGCCGCCGTTTTGTTGAATCGTCTCAAGGCGGGCTTCGGTGAGCGGGCGATCCGGCACCGCGAACGGTAACTTCGTAATCATCACGTTCGAGAGCGCATCGCCGCGAATGTCGACTCCTTGCCAGAAGCTATCGACTCCGAACAGCACCGAGCGCGGCGTCGTGCGAAAGGCTTCGAGCATTTTCGGTGCGGGCAACCCTTCGCCCTGGCAGAACAGGGTGTACTGGTTTTTTGCGATCCACGGGCGCAACCGATCCGCGGCCCGCTGCAAAAACTGATAGCTCGTGAACAGCACGAACGCCCGCCCGGATGTCTTCGCGATCATCTCGGGCAACTTGTCCAGCACCGCCGATTCGTACGCCGCCGCTTGTGCGGAAGGGTCCGGCATGTTGCGGAACAGGTGCAACTCGACCTGATTTTTGTAGTCGAACGGGCTGCCGAGTTGCACGGTGTCGGCTTTATCGAGGCCGAGCCGTTTGCGAAAGAGGTTGAAGCCCTCGCGGCCGCCGGCGCTCATCGTCGCGCTCGTTAGAATTACGGAGGGTACCTTGTCGTATAGCTGCTCCTTCAGCGCTTTGCCGACTTCAATCGGTGCGCTCGACAGCGTCACACGCGGGATGCGGCCTTGTACCGCTCGTACTTCGATCCAGTAAACGTGGCCGTCCATCGTCTGCCCGAGCCACTCGCGCACGCCGTTCGCCAACACGGACAGGCGATCCGCACGGCTCGTCAGTTCGATCTTATCTTCGTCCTCGCTGAGTGCCTTCGCCAGAACCCGCAACGCGCCGGCCAGCTTGTCGAGTTCGCCCGAAAGGATGTCCGGAATGATGCCCGTTTCGCGAACCCGCCCGGTGCCACGCGATTGGCTGGTGTGCCAAGTATGTAGTGCGCCGAAGAACCGCTCTGTGGCGTGTCGGGCGGCTTCGACGAGTTGAAAACTTTCGCCGTCGCCGTTCGTAGTCAGCACGCCTTTGTTGCCACGCGGCGCTAGCAGTTCGTTCAACAAATACTCGACCGTGCCTTGCCCGATCTGCAATCCGAGGTGATCGGCGGCCACGTCTTCGAGGGTATGTGCTTCGTCGAAAATCACTGCCGTGTAATCCGGCAACAGCCCCGCCCCTTGCTTGCGAAGGGCCAGATCGCTGAAGAATAATGCATGGTTGACGATAAACAGATTCGCGCCGTGTACGGTCTTGCGAGCCTTATAATAAAAGCAATTCTTGTAGGTTTTGCACTTCTTGCCGAGGCAGTTACCGCTATCGGATTGAACGACATCCCACACCGAAGGCATCGGTTGGAACGCGAGATCGGCCTTGCTGCCTTCGAGTGTCGTTCGCGACCATTTGCCGACCTGAATGAGTTGCTCCATCGCGACGGGATCGCTGCCGATGACGTTCATGCGTTGCTGGGCGGCCTGCAACCGACGCAGGCTGAGATAGTTGCCGCGGCCCTTCACCAACACGGGGCGGAACTCCATACCCAAGGCGGCTTGCAGGAAGGGAATATCCTTTTCGATCAGTTGCGATTGCAGGTTGATCGTGTGCGTCGAGACGACGATGCGGGCCTCTTTGTTCTTCGCGATTTCGGCAATCGCAGGGGCGAGGTACGCGAAGCTTTTGCCAACGCCCGTGCCCGCTTCAACGAGCAACGGCCGCCGTCGCGCGATCGCATTCGCCACCGCCGCCGCCATATCCTGTTGCTCGGCCCGCGATTCAAACCCCGGCATCCGGCCCGCAATCAGGCCACCCGGTGCCAGCATATTCTCGTTCTTCATCTTCGCATTATCGGAGTTCGGGCCATCCCTGTCAGCGTCAGTATTGCGATGCGTTTCGGCGTTCGCAGTGAATTTCGTGCGTTATACTTCAGGTGGGGCGATTCGATACGTTCTTGTTAGCAAGCGAGGGGAACCCGCGAGAAGGCACGACATTGCAAAAACGATAATAATCCCTCGCT
>JAYVQG010000010.1:0-12434 GCA_043757025.1 Limnoglobus sp. | reverse complement strand
TCACTCCGTTTGCCGACCGGGAACCGAACGACCATGCCCGCCGATACGAAACCTCTCTTCCGTACGGAAGCGTTACGGAAGAAACTCGATGCGTTCCTCCTTCCGGATCGCTGCGAAGCGGTGCGGCTCAAGTTCACCAACTGGGCGCGAAAGCTCAACGAGGGGAAACTCGACAAGGACACCGAAATCCAGCTCCTGCCGATTTTCCTGACGCACATTTTCGAGGGGTTGCTCGGCTACACCGGCCCCATTTCCGACAGTGGCTTCGATGCCTACACGATGAAGCGCGAGATGCTCATCGAAGTCGATGGCAAACGCGCCGATGCCGCATTCGGGCAGTTTGGCAGCGGCGAAGAAAAGTACGCGGTCGTGCTCGAAGGCAAAGGCCCGCTCGATTCTCTGGATCGTCCGTTTGCGGGCCGCAAACGCTCTGCGGTCGATCAGGCGCTTTCGTATGCTGTGAACCTGAAACTCGACTGGTACGTCGTCACGAACCTGAAGGAAATCCGGCTCTACTCGAAACAAACCGATCAGTTCACGTTCGAGCGTTTCGAGATCGGCCAGTTGGCGAGTAACGATGCCGAACTGCGTCGGTTCGTTTTCCTTCTCGGCGTGGAGCGCGTTCTGCAACCCGATGGCAAGAACCACCTCGACGATCTGTTCGTGGAATCGAAGAAGATCGGCCGCGAACTGACGGCCGAGTTCTACGGCGACTATCGCAAACTCCGCCAGGATACCTTCGATGCGCTTCGCCAGCAGAACCCCGATCGCGATGCCGGCGAGTTGCTTGCGGCGACGCAGAAACTGTTGGATCGCATCCTCTTCATCGCGTTCTGCGAAGACCGGGAATTGCTCCCGAAGCGGACGATCGCCAAAGCGTTCCTGCATTCGGACCCGTACAATCCGCGGCCGATCTGGGATAACTTTCGCGGCGTGTTTCGGGCTATCGACAAAGGCGAACCGCGACTCGAAATCAACCAATACAACGGCAAACTGTACGCCCCCGATGCGTTTCTCGACACGTTAATCGTGCCCGATGCGATCTGCGAAGCGTTCGAGAAACTCGCGAGTTACGAGTATGGCGGGAAGGTCGAAGGCGACGCGAAGTTCATCGATGTAGAAATCTTGGGGCACGTCTTCGAGCAGTCGATTTCAGATCTCGAAGAGATGCAAAATGTGCTGGCTGGCAAGATCCCGCAAGCCAAACTCAAGGAGCAGAAGCGAAGCGCCCGAAAGGACACCGGGGCCTTCTACACGCCCGCGTTCATCACGCGATATATCGTTCAGGAAACGCTGCGGCCCGTTCTCGATGCGCGGTTCGTGCAATACCACCTTCGCGCATTGCAAGAGGCAACAAAACAGCAAAAGCTGCTTCTGAAAGATCCGACGAACTTCGACGCAAAGCAATTGTCGCCCGCCGAGAAAACCGTCCTTCGCAAGTTCTGGAACGAGTGGATCGTCGAACTGGAAACGATTCGGATTATCGACCCGTCGTGCGGGAGCGGCGCGTTCCTGATCGAAGCGTTCAATCAGCTTTACGTCGAATACGTTCGCGCGCAAGGCTACGTGTCCGATGTGACGGGGAAGACGCTGTTCGACATTCGCAAAGCGATCTTGGAGCACAACTTGTACGGCGTGGACTTGAACGAAGCCGCCGTCGGCATCGCACGCCTGTCGTGCTGGATTCAGACCGCCGAAGAAGGCAAGAAGCTGACGAGCCTCGATCACAATTTCCGCCACGGCAACAGCGTCGTCACCGACCCCGCAGTTCACCCCGACGCCTTCGACTGGCAGGCCGCCTTCCCCGAAGTCTTCGCCAAAGGCGGCTTCGATGTCGTCGTCGGCAACCCACCCTACGTGCGACAGGAATGGATCAAGGACTACAAGGCACACTGGGAAGCGAACTTTCAAAGTTATGCCAGTACCGCCGATTTGTTCGTCTACTTCTACGAACTCGGTGTGAAGTTGCTTCGGCCCGATGGCCGCCTGGGGTTCATCACGTCCGGCGGTTGGGTGCGCGGGGCTTACGGCGAAGGTTTGCGCAAGTTCCTCGCGGAAAACGCCGGGTTGGAATCGATGATCGACTTCGGTGAATTCCAGCCGTTTGAAGACGCCGAGATGATCCGCCCGACGATCGCGATTGCCAGCAAACGAGCGCCTGGCGGTCCGATGAAAATCTGGAAATGGCTGACCTCCGGACGGCCGCCAGAAACGCTCAGCGATGAAATGAAGAAAGCCCCATCGATGCGCACCAATCACCTCGGAAGCGAAGCGTGGGAACTCGAAACTGATGAAGTGCTGGCGCTTCGGAACAAGCTCACGGAAGGCGGTCGCAAGTTAACTGAATACTGCGAAAATCGTATCTTTTACGGTGTGAAAACCGGATTAAATGAAGTTTTTGTGATATCGCCTGAACACCGAAAGCAGTTGATTGATGACGATTCAAGGAGCGCGGAGATCATCAAGCCATTTATTCAGGGGACGAACCTTAGAGAATGGCACGTCAACAATTCTACAGATTACTTGATATTTACTCGTCGTGGAATCTCAATTGAAGACTATCCAGCTGTCTTCACGTACTTAATGCAACATCGTGAAGCATTGGAACCCCGACCGAATGATTGGGAAGTTGCAAACAACCGCAAAACATGGAATGGTCGAAAGCCGGGATCGTACAAGTGGTTCGAGCTTCAGGATTCTATCGATTATTGGCCGGCTTTTGAGCAGCCGAAAATCGTTTGGCCCGACATCACCAATCGTCCGCGATTCAGCATGGACACGGCGAATCGCTACCTCGGCAACACTGGGTATATTATCCCCGGCGGGGACTATTATCTTCTCGGAGTACTGTCATCATGGGCAACCTGGTTCTTCATCAGCAAAACCGCGCAACCACTTCGACTTCGTTCCGACCGGTGGCAATATCGGCTTATCGCGCAGTTCATGGAGAACATTCCCATTCCCGATGCGTCGCCGGTTGAGCGCGAAGCCATCGCGAAGCTGGCGGAGTTGTGCAATTCGCTTGGGGCCGAGCGATATCGCATCGAAGAACAGGTGCGGCACCGGCTGTTGACTGGCTTCCGCACCGAACCGGCGGGCAAGCTCAACGAGAAGGCACAGGGATGGTGGGAACTCGATTTCATGCCGCTCGGCGAGAGTTTGAAAACGAGTTTCAAGCGGAAGCAGAACCCGTTCTCCGCGCCGCGAACCGCCGACGAATGGGAGCCGTACCTGAAGGAAAAGCGTGCGGAAGTCGATGCGCTGCGTCGGAAACTCGCCGAAGCCGAAGCCGGGATCAACGACCGGGTTTATCGCTTGTTCGCGCTGACCGCCGACGAAGTGACGTTGTTGAAGAAGGAAGTCGAGCACTAAACAATCGTCGTGCGTTGGAGGATGTCGGTTCCTTGACCCGAACCGACGCTCTCGCTATACATTCAGTGTTGAATTGCGTGGCCTCGACAGTTGTCGGGGCTTCTTTCGGCGTAGGCTTGTGAACTTTTTCACAAAGTCCGTTGGCTGAGGGCCACCATGTCGATTCCCTCTCCGGTTGTCACACCTGCTGGCATCGAACCCGCGTTCGATATTGTGGCGTATTACCCGTTGCTGCTTTACGTTGCGGCGATTGCGGGCCTCGCCATGACGATGCTCGCGGCGACGCACATCGGCTATCTGTTGCCGTTCATCAAGCCGCAAAAGCCGACCAAAGTCAAGCAGATGCCATACGAATCCGGGATGGACCCGATCGGCTCCGCACGGATGCAGTTCGACGTGAAATTTTACCTGATCGCGATTCTGTTCCTCGTGTTCGACGTGGAATTGCTGTTCTTGTACCCGTGGGCGGTGATCGCGTATTCGGGTGGCGGCGACCCGCATTGGCAGCAAGTGTTTGGCGGGATCGTGTTCGTCGAAATCCTCGTTTTCCTGGCGACACTCGTCATTGCGTATGCGTATGCGTGGCGGAAAGGGGTCTTCGAATGGCGATGAAGATCGACGAAAATGTCTTCGTAAGCAACCTCGACGCGCTGGCGAGTTGGGTGCGCAAGCACAGCCTGTGGCCGATGCCGTTCGCGACGGCCTGTTGCGGCATCGAACTGATGGCCACGGCGAGCAGCCGTTACGATATTTCGCGGTTCGGCAGCGAAGCGATGCGGTTCAGCCCGCGGCAATGCGATGTGATGATCGTGGCGGGCCGCGTGGTCATGAAGATGGTGCCCGTGATGCAGCGAATTTGGCTGCAAATGCCGGAGCCGAAGTGGTGTATCAGCATGGGCGCATGTGCGAGTAGCGGCGGCGTATTCGACACGTATGCGGTGGTGCAAGGGATCGACCGTTTCATCCCCGTCGACGTCTACGTACCCGGCTGTCCGCCCCGCCCCGAGCAACTGATTCGCGCCGTGCTCGACCTTCAAGAAAAAATCCAGGCGACCGGCACGCTGAACGCCCGCGAGTTCGACAAACGCACCGCCTACGAAGGCCCCGGCGACCTCGTGAAACAACTCCCGCGAGGCAGCGTCGTCGTCGCCCCCGGCGACTACCGCACTGGCACGAAAGTCCACCACTAAGGGCATATATGGCAGCCAATTACCTCGTGCCGCTTCAGCAGAAGTTCGGCGATACACTGCGTAGCGAGGAGTTTCGCGACAATCACCGCGTCATCGTGCCTGCGGAAAAAATCATCGATGTGCTGAAGGTGCTCAAGGAGCAATTCGGCTTCAATATGTTGTGCGATCTCGCGGGGATCGACTACCTCGGCTACCCCGACGCGATCGACCGTTTCGGTATCGTTTACTCGCTGACGAACACGAACACTGGCGAGCGATTGTTCGTCAAAACCTACGTGAACGATCCCGACCCCGAACTGCCGACAGCGACTAACTTGTGGATCGGTGCCGACTGGATGGAGCGCGAAATCTACGACATGTTCGGCGTCGCATTCAGCGGCCACCCGGACCTGCGAAGGATCTTGTTACCGAGCGAATTCACGAGCTACCCGCTACGGAAAGACTATCCCCTACGCGGCTTCGGCGAACGCCACAACTTCGAGAAACTGATCCGCTCGGAGGGGTGAAATTGGGAGTAAATTAAGATTATTAACCGCAGAACGACTGTGTTCTTTGTCAAGGAGATTTTAGGCGATTCTGCGGTTAAATTCGGGTTTTCGGACGTACTCGTTTGAGGTTTTGTTTATGCCGCTGGAAGCACTGGATCCGATGACCGAGGCGGGTGCCGACCGCGAGTTCTTGTACACGTTGAACTTCGGGCCGCAACACCCGGCGACGCATACGACCTTGCGCCTCATCCTCACGTTGGATGGCGAGACGATTGTGAAGGCGGTGCCAGATATTGGCTTCTTGCATTCGGGGTTCGAGAAACTCGGCGAAGATCTCGACTTCAATCAATATGTGACCATCGTCGACCGGATGAACTACATCTCGCCGGTGGCCAACGAGATTGCGTGGCACCATACGGTCGAAAAACTCATCGGCATCGAGATTACGCCACGTTGCAAATACATTCGTACGATCTTGGCGGAACTCGCCCGCATTAGCGATCACCTGTTATGCGTCGGTGCGACGGCACTCGACCTCGGTGGCCTGACGGCGTTTCTGTATGCGTTCAACGAACGCGAAAAAATCTATAACATCATCGAACAAGCGAGCGGGCAGCGGTTCCACCCGAGTTACACGCGAGTCGGCGGCTTGATGGCCGACGTGACGGATGAATGGATTCAACTCATCCGCATCTTCGTGGCGAGTTTTCCAAAAGTCCATGCGGATGTGTGTCGATTGCTGAATCGCAATAAGATCTTCGTGGATCGCACTAAGGGTATTGGCGTTCTCACAAAAGAAGAAGCGATCAACATGAGTTGCACCGGCCCGGTGGCACGGGCTTCGGGTGTCGTGCGGGATCTGCGCAAAGACGAACCGTATTTGGCGTATGGAGATCTTCAAGATACCTTCAAGGTAGCCTGTGCGAAAGCCGGCGACTGCCAGAGCCGATACTTGGTGCGGATGGAAGAGATGGTGCAGTCGATCCAGATCATCAAAGCCGCCGTGGAAAACCTGCCGAGCGGCCCGGTGAATGTGTCGGTCGGCGACAAACTTGGCATCCCAGACAAGGCTTCGACGTACCGCAGTATCGAGGGATTAATTCAGCATTTCGAGCTATTTATGTGGAATCGGCAGTTCGAAACGCCGGTGAACGAAGTCTACGGCGCGAACGAAACCGCGAACGGCGAACTCGGCTTTTACATCGTCGCCGATGGCGGCGGCAAAGCCTGGCGTGCCCGCACGCGGCCACCATCGTTCCTCCACTTTTCGATCTTCCCGCACCTCATCGAAGGCCATCAAATTTCCGATGTGCCCGCCGTACTGGGGAGCTTGAATATTATCGCGGCGGAGTTGGATCGGTAAATGGCTTACAGCGGTCAGCGGTCAGCAAGAGAAGCTTAATGGCAACGAATGTTCTCGATATGATGCTGACGGGGAGCATTGAACAAAGGCTGCCAAGCATAGAAGGCCGTATGTATGCGATTGCCTTCGAAATGGATATCGAATCGCTCCGTCAACATTATGGCGACCCGTACAACAACGCCTACATGGAAATCCGGCGAATCCTCGAACGCTTCGGCTTTCGCTGGCAACAAGGTAGCACGTACTTCGGTGGTGAGAGTGTCAATGCCGTGACATGTGTGATGGCGGCAATGGATTTATCGCGCGACCTGCCGTGGTTTGCACCATCGGTGCGCGACATTCGTATGTTGCGGATTGAAGAAAACAACGACTTGATGCCCGCAGTCCAACAAGCGGCCGAGAGCGAGTGAATATGAGCGTACTGAGTGAAGAAATCAAGACTCGCATTCGCGAATACATTCCGCGTTACCCGCGGAAACAAGCGGTGACGTTGCCGGCGCTGCACCTCGTCCACGACGAGTACCGGACGGTGTCGAGCGAAGCAATTGTTGAGATTGCCGAGTTGCTGGATTTGCACCCGTCGGAAGTCCACGATACGATGACCTTCTACGAGTTCTTCAAGGGCGATGGTCAGAAGCTCGGCGAAACGCGATTGTGGGTCTGTCGCGGCCTGGCATGTATGTTGCGCGGCGCGTATGAGCTGATCGATCATTGCGAGAAAACGCTCGATGTGCGTTGCGGTCAGACGACCGCAGACGGCAAGATCACGCTCGAATTCGCCGAGTGCATCGGAGCCTGCGACGGCGCGCCCGCGTGCTTAAAAAACGACATCCACGTGATGAATGTGGATACTGTTCATGCTGACAAACTAATTTCCGAACTTCGAACGAAGTGAGGGTGCGATGTCGCAACTAGAAGATTTTTTCGACTTCCATACGCAACCAGTCGAACACATACGTATTCGGGGAACCCGAATCGGAATCGAATTCGTGATCGAACTGTATAAGCGTCACATGACACCCGAGCAAATCGCAGTCCATTTCGGCTGCCCGCTCGATCCGGTGCAAGTATACGCAACGATAACATACTATTTGTCGAACAAGGAGAGTGTCGAGAGCTACTTGGCTCGCGGCGAAATACTGTTCCGTGCCAATCATGCCGCTTACCAAGCGAAGCATCCTTCGCCCGTTGACACGCGACTCCGTGCGTTAAAAGCCAGATTTACGGATGCAAACGGCAGAGTCAACTATGATGCGATGAAGGCACACTTGGCACAAGAACGCCTTGCCGGGGTGGCAGTATGAAGATTCAGTACTTGCTCGACGAACAGATACCGACTTATGTTGGCGATGCAATTATTGCTATCGAAATCGCGATCGTCGTGATGCAAGTGGGAGTCGATCCTGGAGCGCCTTCCAAGGGAACATCCGACCCTGATGTTCTGATTTTTGCCGAGCGAAATGATCTGGCTATCGTTTCCTTCGATACGCAAACTTTCAAAAAGTTTGCGGAGGACCATCTCGAGTTTGGCCATCACACTTGGGGTGTATTTTTATTCCCGAACGGGAATCAGTTGACAGCCAGCAAAATCGCTAAAGAGCTGCATTTTATTTGGGATTGTTCCGAAGCGGAAGAGTGGATTGATGAGTTACGGTTTTTGCCTTTGTAAATGACAAATATAATACGATATGAAGTCCTACCTGCGGCGGGCTTTCCATACAAGAGATATACATGACATTTGAACCAGTACTACTTGCACGGATTGCGAAACCGAATAGCGGGAAGCTCGAAGGCTATCGTGCGGATGGTGGCTATACCACTTTCGAGCGGGTTTTGAAGGAAAAACAGCCAGTCGAAGTCGTTACTCAGGTGAAAGACTCGGGGCTGCGGGGGCGTGGTGGTGCGGGGTTTCCTACGGGGTTGAAGTGGACGTTTTTGCCGAAGGATCACCCCGGTCCTATCTATATGTGCATCAATGCCGACGAGTCGGAACCGTGTACGTATAACAATCGTATCTTGATGGAGAAAGATCCGCATCAGGTGCTCGAAGGCATCATGCTTTCCTGCTATGCGATTAAAAGTCCGTGTGCGTATTTCTACATTCGCTACGAGTATGGCGACGCCTACCGGAACTTGCAGGCCGCCATCGACGAATGCTATGCGGCGGGGATTCTCGGCAAGAACGTCTTCGGCACGAACTTTAGCCTCGACATCTACATGCACCGTGGGGCGGGCGCGTATATATGCGGCGAGGAAACGGGCCTCATCGAATCGCTCGAAGGCAAGCGGGCGTGGCCGCGGATCAAGCCGCCGTTCCCTGCCATCGAAGGCGCGTTCCGCAAACCGACAATTGTGAATAACGTCGAAACGATGGCCTGCGTCACGCAGATCATGAAGCGCGGCAACGACTGGTTCCAGTCGCTGGGCGTGCCACCCGACCCGAAGAACCCGCGGGATGCGGGCAGTTACGGGCCGAAATTGTACACCATCGCGGGGCACGTCAACGAGCCGAAATGCGTCGAGTTGCCGATGGGTGTGACCTGTCGCGACCTCGTCGAAAAGCACGGCGGCGGCGTCTGGAAGGGCCGCAAGGCGAAGAGCGTGAACCCCGGCGGCCTCAGTATGGGCTTCATCGATTGCAACCTGAAACTCAAAGACTCGGACCTCACCGAGTACGATATCCCCTTAGATTTCAACGGTCCAGGTCGCGTGGGCTGCCTCGGCCTCGGCACGGCGGCGATCACTGTCGTCGACGATCAGACCAGCATGGTGGACGTTTTGCACAACGTCTGCCAGTTCTTTAGCCACGAGAGTTGCGGGCAGTGTACGCCGTGCCGCGAAGGGACCGGCTGGATGCTGAAGATCACCGAACGGCTGCGTCGCGGCCTCGGTCGCCGTGAAGATCTCGACGTGCTGGTCGATGTCGCGGACCGGATCGGTATCATGCCAGGGACGACGATCTGCGGTTTGGCGGACGGAGCGGGTTGGCCGGTGAAGACCGCCATCCGCAAGTTCCGTTCGGAGTTCGAAGCCGCGATCAAGTCGGGGTCGAAGAGCCAATACGCGAAGCCATTGCAACTGGCGATGGCGCATTAGTTGTAGATTTAGTAGTTAAGAATTTTAACCGCAGAGGCCGCAAAGAACGCGGAGTTAAGATTATGATTTGTGTACACTGCGTACTCTGCGGCTAATGTTTTTCTGCATAATTCTTACGATGGGCTACCCATGCGAATCTTTGCGATTGCGATCTGCGTGGCGGTGTCCTTAGTGGGCTGCAAGAAGAAAGTCACACCGGTATCGTCCGCGCCCTCGAGCAGTGCCCCGGCGACCGTAGTTGCCCCTGGTCCGGGTGGAGGTGTCGTGGTGAATGCGGGTGTCGGCGGCGGCAGCGGTGGTGCCGCACAAGCGGTTCGTGGGGCGGTTCGGCGAACGGTGACGATGAACGATCTTCAGCAGATCCGGATTTTCATCGACAATGCTTCGCTGGCGAGCGGTCGGATGCCATCGACGCAAGATACTTATGCGGCACTGAAACAAGAAGCGCCGAACATCGCGACGCTGATCGACGAAGGCGTACTGACGCTGAATAACGCCACGACTCGCGAGCAGGTTTGGGCGTACGAAACCGATGCTCTCAAACAGGGCGGCCAGGTGTTAACGGGTAGTGGCGTCGAGCGAATGGACGCCGAAACGCTCGCGCAACGATTGCGACAGTAGCGGTGAATTTTTACCGAGGAGTGACCATGCGAATCGTTGCGATGATTGCGATCAGTATGGCTACCGCGCTCATGTGCGGGTGTAAGCAGAAGAACTCGGTGCCGATCGCGACGCAGCCGGTCGTCGATAGTCGAAACACCAACTATCGCCCCGGCGATGGTGTGATCGTCAACACGGCACGGGCCGGCAAGCGGGTGGCGGCGCTGAACGATTTCGACCAATTGAAGTTCTTTATTTTCGAACACGAATTGAATAACAACCGGATGCCGACGAAGGAAGAAATCCGCACCGAATTGACAGCCAGCGCCCCGAACCTGTTGAAGCTGATCGACGAGGGTGCGATCTTGTTTCCTGCGGTGCTGACGAAACAGGGTTTGTGGGCGTACGAGGTCGATTCGGACAAAGCGGGCGGCATCGTGATTACGGCGGGGAATGTGAGCCGGGCGACGAAGGACGAAGTGAAGGCTCTGCTCGCTCAAAACTGACCACAACGGAATTTTCCAGATATGCCAACGGTTTATGTGAACGACACGCCGGTCGAGATCGGCAACCAGAAGTTAAACTGCGTGCAGGTCGCCGAACTCGCGGGCGTGCTGGTGCCGCACTACTGCTACCACCCGGCGCTGACCGTCGTGGCGTCGTGCCGCATGTGCCTCGTCGAAATGGGCGACCTGAAAGACGGCAAGGTGACGATGGTGCCGAAGGTGTTCCCCGGTTGCCAAACGCCGGTGAAAGACGGCACGGTGATCGTCTCGGGGGACTACGAGAAGCGCGACCCGAAGCTGGCGAAGTTGCCGTACGATGCGGCCTACAAACCGGGCGACCGCGCGAAGAAATCGCAGGCGGACACGCTCGAAGGCTTGCTGCTGAACCACCCGCTCGATTGCCCCGTTTGCGACAAAGCGGGCGAGTGCAAACTGCAAGATTACAGCTTCCAGTTCGGGCGTTCCGAAAGCCGGATGATCGACGTCAAGAACCAGCCCGCTAACAAGCCGGAGATTTCGAGCAAGATCACGCTGTTCACGGATCGCTGCATCATGTGTACGCGGTGCGTGCGGTTCACCCGCGAGATTTCCGGCACGGCCGAACTCTACGTGGCGGGTCGCGGGCATCACGAAGAAATCGACGTCTTCCCCGGCCGGCCGCTGGAAAACAAGCTCTCTGGCAACGTCGTCGATCTCTGCCCCGTCGGGGCGCTCGGCTCGAAGGACTTCCTGTACACGCAGCGGGTCTGGTACCTCAAAGACACCGATAGCGTCTGCCCCGGTTGCAGCACCGGTTGCAGCATCCACGTCGATACGAACAAGGACATCGTCTACCGCTTGCGTGCCCGCTCGAACCCGGCGGCACAGGGCGACTTCATGTGCGATGAAGGCCGTTGGGGCTACCACTACGTGAATGCCCCGGAGCGGATCGAACGGCCATCGGTTAAAGTCGGCAACGAATGGAAGGCGCAACCGTGGTCGACGGTGTTGCCGAAGCTCAAGCACGCGATCGACGAGGCGGTGCTGATTAGCCCGAAGCGCGTCGTGGCGGTATTGTCGCCATTTTTAACCGTCGAAGAAGCGTTCGCGCTCGGCTCGGCGTTCAAGAAAATGTCCGACCTCGTTCGCCTCGTACTCGGGCCGGTGCCCGTCGTCGGCGAAGACGATCGCTACCCGAAAGACGTGAAGGGCAACGCGACGACGCCGACGAAGTTCACGATCCACGCGGAGAAGTGCCCGAACCGTAAGGGCGTCGAAGCGGTGCTGGTGAAACTGCAAGGCGAAGTGATCCCGTTCGTGTCGGTCCGCAATGAATTCGGCAGCCTCGCAGCGGTCTGGTTTGCGGGCGGTTACCCGAACCCTGACTGGGTGAACGAAGCAGTCGTCGGCATCCAAACGCCACTGCTCCTGGTCGTGCAAGATTTCTTCCCGACGACGCTCTCCGCGGTGGCCACGTACCTGTTCCCCGCCACCGCCGGTTTCGAAAAAGACGGCACGTTCGTGAATCAGGCGGGCCTCGCACAACCGTTCCAGCGTGCCGCAAAGCCGTCGCCGGAAACGCGCACCGAACTGCAACTTGCGTTCGATCTGTGGAATCGGAAGGGCTTAGCCAATATCTCAGCGGTGCGGAAGGACGTGGCGAAAGCGCTCCCCACATTCGCGATGCTCGCCGATGTGAAACCGCAAGTGGCGGGGAAGCGACTGGAACTGCAAACAGTCTAGTAACAGTTTTGTAGCCGGTGGACGTCCGGGGTCACAGACCCCAGCTACAAGACCGGGGTCAGTAACAGTTTTGTAGCTGGCCTCTATGAGGCCGGTG
>JAYVQG010000009.1:0-12470 GCA_043757025.1 Limnoglobus sp. | reverse complement strand
GGGCGACTAAACAGCGCAACTTCAAAACGCGCGCGTCGGGCTAACGGGAATCGATTGTGAGACTGGAAACGTTTCATTTCCGACCGCGAGGAGTATATTCTTCCATGAGTTTTGAGATGTACGCTTTCACCCCGTCTTCGAGCCGCGTTATGGGTGTCGTGCAACCGGCGTCGCGTAGTTTTGTCGTCGTGGCTTGCGTGAAGTTTTGATAGTGCCTTGCCAGGTCGGCGGGCATGTCGATGAACGAAATATTCGGCGTACTGCCCATTGTCTTAAACACCGCCACCGCGAGATCGTGGAACGAGCGAGCCGCGCCCGTGCCGCTGTTGTAAAGGCCGCCGATGTGATCGTACTGCCAGAGCCAGATCAGGTGGTTCACACAATCGTCGACGAACACGAAGTCGCGTAGTTGGCCGCCATCGGGGTACTTCGCGTCGGTCGAGCGAAACAGTTTCATGCCACTGGTGGCGACGATCTGCTCGTACGTCTGGAGTGCCACGCTCGACATTCGGCCTTTGTGGTTCTCGCGCGGGCCGTAGACGTTGAAGAACTTCAACCCCGCCCAACGGGGCGGACTTTTCGTTTGCTCCAGTGCCCAGATGTCGAAGTCGTTCTTGCTTTTGCCGTAAAGATTGAGCGGCACGAGTTGCGTCGGCGGCGTGCGGTCGTCGAATCCTTGCGTGCCATCGCCGTAGGTGGCGGCGCTCGATGCATACAGAAACGGCACGCGCTGCGTCGTGGCCCACGTCCACAAATCCCGCGTGTAAACGATGTTGTTGCGGGCGAGGTAATCCCAGTTCGCTTCGGTGGTCGCACTGCACGCGCCGAGGTGGAAGATCGCCTCCGGCTTCCACTTCTTTGCCTGTAATTCCTGCAAAAACAGATCGTACTCGACGAACGCGAACCGCTTCAGCCCCGCGAAGTTCATCGCCTTCGACGCCGTTAGCGGGTGATCGACGAGCAGCAAATCGTGCCCGTCTTTACACAGTCGATGCGCGAGATTCGAGCCGATAAATCCGGCGGCCCCGGTGATCGCAATCATGGTCTGGCTCCGTCGTTCGTCACTACGAGGACATCGCAGTTGCGGTAAAAATCGTAGCGGCGTGCGACGATGCGGTGCGGCGTGGCCACCGTCCCCGCGAGTTGTGCCGTCCACACGGGTTCGGGGACGAAAAGGTACGCGGGCAGCGGCATCGCCAGGAACACCCGCGCGGCGGTCGCATCGAGCATTCGTTCGACTTTGCGCTCCGCATAAAACGTCGCGCTCGGTTGCGTGTAGTCGAGGCTCGCGATGCGAATTTCGCGGTCTGGCTGCTTGACACCCGCATCGTAAACGAGTTGTTTCGGTGCCTTCAATCGATCGACTTCGACCGCCGGAAATGCGGCTAAGAAGCCGATGAAAAGCACCGCCGTCACCGCGAATGTAACCGTCGCGCTTTCCCGGCGATTTTTCAAAAGGTACACGAACATCCCGATGGCACCGACGACGGGAATTGCACCGATGGACGCCCACTTCGCCAACCCCGGCACGATTCGCATTCCCTTCCAATCGAGCGGAATTTCCCCACCCACGATCAGCAACCCGATCGCCACCACGACGCCGATCATCGCCACCGACGCGATCGCCAACGGCATCACCCAGCGCGCGGGTTGTATGCGTTGGCTCGCCCATTGCACGAGGAATCGTGCCGTCAAAATCGCAATCGCCGGGTAAAGCGGCGCGATGTAGTTTGGCAGTTTCGTGGCGGCGATCGTGAAGACGACGAGATACGCGGCGAACCAGCAGATCAGAAACCGACCTGCACGGCGTTCATTACTTTCTACCGCGTTGCGTGCGTCTTTGATGCCGTACCAGATCGCGCCGATGAGGAACACGCACCACGGCGCGAAGAACGCGAACAGTGCCCCGATGTAATACACCGGCTCCCCGCGATGGCCTTCCATCGGGCTGAGGAAGCGGCCCGCGTTCTCGTCTTTGAAAAACGCGAGATACGCTCCGCGCGTCTCGGCGATCACCAGCCCGTACCACGGCACCGCGACCAACGCCCACAGCAACAGCCCGCGAACGAGCCGGAAATCCCAGAGCCGTTTGAGTTCGCGATTCCAAGCGAAGTACAGCAACACGATCAGCGCCGGCAGCGCCAAACCGGCGGGGCCTTTCGTCAGCATCGCCAGCCCGCTCGCTACCGATGCCGTGAAGAACCAGCTTCGCCCGCCGTTTTCGTGGCCGATCCAGAACAGGAACATCGTTAGTGTTGTGAAGAAAATGAACGGCGCATCGGGCGTGGCGGCGTGCGACAATTTGCAAAATTCGATCGCCGTAGCGAGTACCACCCCCGCGAGTAACCCCGTGATCGCGCCGTACATTCGCCGCGCGAGCTCGTACGTGATTAGCACCGAACCCAACCCGAGCAGGAACGCGGGGAAGCGGGCCGACCATTCGGAAATGCCGAACGCCAGGAAGGCGATTCGCTGGATCCAGTACAGCATCACCGGCTTCGCCGTCCGTAGTTCGCCGTTAAACGTCGGTACCACCCACGTGCCGACTTCCATCATCTCCCGCGTACATTCCGCGTTCACGCCCTCATCGACATCCCACAGCGAAGGCGTGCCGAGGTTCGGCAACGTCGCGAACGCCATCACTGCAAGCAACACCGCATAATGAACCCACCGAAGCGAACGCATATCGACCTCCCGTTTGTCGGAAGGCCAGCATAATCTAAAGGGCAGGGGGGTGTGAACCTCAAAGCGAAAGCGCTGCTCATGGTAAACGTTCGCCCGCGATATGGTCTGTCGATTCAATAGCGGAAGCCGTCGTTAGCCATAATTTTGCCTTCGGGCGTACTCAAGTCGATTAACCGTTCACGGGGGTTTCCGTTTTGCTGGTTTTGTAGGTCGGGCCGGAGGCTTTGGGAGGCCCGACAGTGCTATCGCGCGGGACATAAAAACCCATGAGGGTGTTGCCGTTCTGTCGGGCCTCATCGCAAAGCCTCTTCGGCCACGACCTACGACGTCTGGATTGCTGAAAATGCAATCTGCCCGCGCAATCTTTCATCGTCAGGTTTTTCGTAACTTCCGCAACGACGACCGTACTGACATTACTGACAAAAGTGTCCGACTGAACTATCACAGCAGGTCGCTTCTTCCCGCGCTGACCAGAGGGGTGCGGGAATCGGACGAGGATCACGTCGCCGCGTTTCATGGCTTCTCCGGTAGATCGTCGTACTCGTCTCGGTCCTCGTGCTTGATCCTCTCCCATGCGATGGCTTGAAGCTCTTCCTTCGTCCACGGGCTGTCGTCGTACTCGACTTCCTTCAGTCGCTCGTATTCTTCGGTGCGGAGTAACACAAATGTCTCCATAGATCGGGGATGCACAACACGTAGCGGGGTGCCTTCTGGTATTTCCAAGGCTTGCATTTGTTGTTCGGTCAGTTCGATCATGGCTGTCTCCTGTTGAGGAATTGTATCATCGTTGGAGGACTGCATTTCGACAAAGTAATTGGAAGGTGGGTCGTTCCCGGAAAAAATCCTCGCGTGAGAACCTCAAATCGGTTCGAGTTGGTGCCGAACGATGTCGCGCAACTCGCCTGCGAGGAACACCGAGCCGGCGATGCAAATTAGATCGTCGGCACCCGCTTCGGCGAGGGTGACTTCCCACGCAACGGTCGCGTTTTGAAAGACGGGCGGCCGCATGTCTGGCGCGAGCCTTGCCAGCACTTCGACTAGTTTTTCCGGTGGCACGCAGCGCGGGTTGTTGCCATATTTCGTGAGTACGATCTGGTCGAACTCCTTCGCCAACACTTCCAGAATCGCTTCGTAATTTTTGTCCGACGATACCGCAAACAGCACCGTGCGTCGCTTCGCGCGGGGGAACGCGGCACGCAGGGTTTTCGCGAGCGCTTCTGCCGATGGCACGTTGTGGGCGCAATCGACGATGACCGCTGGACGCACGCGCACGACTTCGATTCGTGCGGGCCAATCGACGTTGGCGAAACCGTGCGCGATGGCGGTATCCGGGATCGTCAGGCCGCACGTTTGCAGACGCTCGACGATGCCGATCGCGATTGCGGCATTCGCCGCCTGATGCTCCCCGAGCAGCTTCAGCGCAAACGCTGGATACGATCGCGCCGGAGTCAAGACACTCACCTGCGTGCCTTCGTAACGGTACTGAATATCGCGTTCGAGTTGTACGATGCGGCTACTGTTTTCGGCGGCGACTTGGCAAATGACAGCCAGCGGCGCGGGTTGTGTCACCCCACTGACAGTCGGGATGTTCGGCTTGATAATCCCCGCCTTCTGAAAGGCAATTTCTTCGAGCGTTTCCCCGAGTTGGGCCGTGTGATCCAAGCCGATTGAGGTAATGACGGTGACGAGTGGCGTGCAGACGTTCGTCGAATCGAACCGCCCGCCGAGGCCGACTTCGACGATGGCAATATCGACGTTGCGGTAAAGGAAATGCTGGAAACCGATCGCCGTGGCGATCTCGAAGAACGTCGAAGACGGATCGACGAGCGGCGCGAGTTCGGTCATGCGGGCCGCGAGTTCGGCTTCGGTGATCGGCACGCCGTTGACCTGAATGCGTTCTTCGACGCGAACGAGGTGCGGCGACGTGAACAAGCCGACGCGATACCCGGCGGCTCGCAGTGTCGCCGCGAGCATCGCCGCCACGCTGCCCTTGCCCTTCGTGCCCGTGATATGCACGATACGCAAGCGGTTCTGCGGGTCGCCGAGGTTCGAGAGCAGCGCGCGCATTCGCTCGAGTTTGAGGTCCGTCGGCGTGGCCGAGCGCACTTCAAAATTCATCCGCCCGTACCAGAATGCGATGGCTTCGTCGTAGGTCATGCGGCGCGTCAGGTGCAACGGAGAAAGCGAGCGGCACGCCATTCGTGCCGCTCGCTTCTGTTGTACCTCATCGCCGCGCCGGGACTACTGTTGAACGGGCATACAGACCTGTTCGAGCAATTTTTCGCATTTGTCCTGGATCGAATCGGCGAGGTTCGGCAGCGGTGCGCCTTCCTGCAGCGACTCGCGCACGGCGGCAAGCCAGCGCGGGAAACTGTAAAGCATCGCGAACGCATCGAGTGCGACGGCTTCGAGGCGAGCGTGATGGCCCTTCTTTTCGGCCTCCGTCCATAGCGTTTTGCTCTTCCCGGAGATCGTCAAATCGTCTTCGGGTCGCAACAGAATGAGGTGATCGACGACGATCGGCCGTGCGTCCATCACGCTCAGTTTCACTTCGAGGTCTTTTGGCTTGCCGGCCCCCTTCGCCATGAACAAGCCGATGCCGACCTTCCACGGTTGGCCATCTTTGCACGCCCAGTGCGCCAGCGTAATTACGCCGTACGTCGGGTGTTCGCCGTACGACCATTCGGGCACGACGTGTTGCAATCGCCACGGTCCGACCTTCACGCCGTGTTCGTGGCACGTGGCCAGGAACAGGCCGAGGCCCGCTTGCAGTTCGCGCGTCGCCCCCGTCAGCGAACCTTCGGGTTCGAGTTTGCGCCGGGCCGCGCGAAATTCCTGGTCCCACATGTCGGCGAGCGCCGCACCGGAGAACGTCGAACGGCTCGGTTGTGGCAGAATCTTCGGCGCGATCACCATCTGCACGCCGTGGTCCGAGATGATATCGACCGACTTGAACGTCACCGCCATCGGCTCTGGATCGTGCCCGAGCAAGGCATCGACGCGCGACTTCGTGTCTGCCGTCGAAAGCGCACCGGGGATCGGGTTCAGCGACACCGCCGCGTAGCCGAACGGTCGTTCCAGGCTTGGTAGCAAGGGAACAATCGCGTCGTCGTCGCCGTTTTCGTCGACCGTCATGCGGGCGATATTATCGAACGATTCCACGGGCATCGCGTTCGATTCCGTCGTCTCGTAAACGACGTGATCGTACAGGTGGCGAAACTGTTGCAGCATGTCCCGCAGCGTCGGTTCGGACTTCGCGATGCGGGTAATATGTTCGTCGGTGAACGGGTAAATGTCGGACATCGCATCCGAATCGGGCATCGTTTCGAGCACGGGTTGCATCCGCGCTTCGACGACGCAACGCACGAGTGGCGCGGGTGGCGCTTCGAGGCGGAGCGCCTTGACGGTGCCGTGGCCGGGTACGTGAACGGGGTTGTTCAAGCGGTCTTGAATGTACCCGTCGAGCGATGGCACGAAGCGGTTCCACAGGCCGCGTTCGGCGAAGATCAGGAAGCAGACGCCGTCGAGTTGGTGCATCACTTGCACGATGCCCGCAAAGAACGCTTCGGCGATGCGGTGGCAGTCGTCGGTCCGTCGTGCGAGCAACAAATCTTCGAGCTGATCGAATGCCACCACGACGGGGATTTTCAGCCCGCGCAGCACGTCCATCATCACTTTGAACAGCGCGAGGACGAGATCCTGTCGCCCCGGTTTCACGTTGAAATCGAGTTCAGCGAACCCGTAAGTGAGGAAGTTCGCGAGGTCCGATTCGTCTTTCAACAGCACCGCTTTCGCGAATCCGGCGAAGATCGCGCGGCGCATCAGGCCCGCCGTGTTTCGCGGTTCGGTTTTCTGCACGTAGGCGACCATCAGGTCGAACGCCCGCGTCGGTGACAGCCCGGCGTCAGTCAGCGATTGCAACACCGCCGTCGGTGCGCGACCGAAGTCCGATGCACCCGAAAGCTGGTCGGCGAGCCAGTCGGCGCGCTCGTTAGCCTGAGTGTGCCCGATGCCGAGGCGGCGTGCCCAACGGCCGATGCCGGGTGGTGGGAACAGTTCGACTTTTTCGTCGCTGCTGAGGTCGCGAATCGCGAGGCCGAGCAACCGTCGCACGAGGCTGTCGCCGATGTAATCCAGCGGGCGACTGCCCTTCTGTCGACCGCCACCGAGCAGCGTGTCGATGATCTGGAACAGCATATATTCGAGGAAATCGGTCTCTTTTTGGAACACGCCGGGGTTCACGAGCAGTTGCCACTGCCCGCCCGCCCCGTGCTTGATGCTGTGCAGCAGGTGCGTCTTCCCGGCCCCCTTGTTGCCCAAAATGGGGACGACTTCCGAGTGCGTGTTCGGGTCGTGCCGATACAGATCGATGATGCTGTGCAGCAGGTCGCGCTCCGCCGCGAATAGCTCCGCCACGTGATAGCGCGCACAGACGTCGTCGTCCGGGTTGCGCGCGAAGTAATTGCGAAACGGATTCCCGGCCCGGCGCAGTTGTTCGCGGGTGCGGTCCGTCAAAGTTGCCGTCATCGTAGCCTCCTTGCTAAGTCATCCGTGAAGCGATAATTTCCGTGGGGCACGCTGCTAGCGTGCAATTGATTCACACGCTAGCAGCGTGCCCCACTCATCCCGTGCAATTGATTCACACGGCACGCTAGCAGCGTGCCCCACTCATCCCGTCCGCGTGCTGGCGTAGTACGCGACATTATGCGAAACTAACAGTGCGTAACCCGGCTCCGGCACCGCATACAACGGCCCCGTCCACGGGTGCAAATCGACCCGACCTGCCGCGTGCATCGTCCGAAGCACATCGTGAAACGCACCGACGCTGAGGTCCGGTTCGCCGCACGATACCCCACGATAAAGCTCCGGCAACGGGCAGTCGCGGGCAGCCCCAATCGACGCCGCCCAGTCGAGCAAATGCGTACGAATACGGGCCGCCAAATCGCGCGGGTTCGACGACACGACCACGTGCGGCGAACCTGGCAACACCGCGGCGACGACCGCTTTCAGCCCGGCGATTTCATCGGCCATGCGGCGTGCGGTCGTCAGCAGTTGTTCCACTTGCTCTTGTCGCGATTCCAGCACGCGAACGAAGTCTTCGAGCACCTGTTTCGGGCTGACTTGTTCGCGTAAATACGCCATGCCCGTTTCGGTGATCGTGCATATCTGCCGACCTTTGCCATCGACGAATCGTTCGTTCAGCAAGCGATCATCGAGACAGCGTTTGGCAGCCGGTTTCGCAACGATCGTCGCCGGAAATAGCCCCGCATCGGACTTCCCCGCAAACAGCGGCAAGCCATCGCGCTCCGCCGCCGCCCGCGTCAGCGCATCGACGATCAACTGTGTGAGTTTGTCGGCCATAAAGGGAATCTATCCCGAACGCGACAAGCAACGCAAGACGAAGTGGGAAATAGTAGTTGAGAGTTGCGAGTGGATAGTTGTTTGAACAACTATCCACTCGCAACTCTCAACTGATAACGATTCATGACGGGATTCGAGATCACCCACACGATTTCCCGCAGTCAAACAATCGGAGGCGATTTGACGTAAGTCGGAATTATCGACGTGCGCAAAAGTGTCTCGAAGTGTCGTGAAAGTGTCGCGAAGTGTCGTGAGAATGTCGTGGTCGGTCGATTTTGTGTCGTGCTCGGTCGATTTTATGTCGCGACTTGCGCCGATTCTCGAATCGAGAGCATTCGACACAACCCACGACAAGAGTTCGATATACGGAATACGGATTAGTGGATTGCGATCAAAAAGGCGACATTTTGGGCCTCAAAAACCGGAAAAACACCCCAAAAAACGGTTTTGGAGTCTCCGCAATTGTGACTTACGTCGATTCTGGCGACGGTTTACGGCAGATCGCGGTACGGCTTGCCTTCGCGGTATAACGCCAGTCGTTCTTGGTACTCTGGGCGTTCGTCGGGGGGGACCATCTCGATCACTTTGAGTTGCCACTTGATCGCATCTTCAAAACGGCCCGCTTCGGCATAGGCCGCCGCGAGCGTGTCGATGAAGCCGGAGAAACCGTAGTCGGTCGCCTCGCAGGCACGGTTCGCCTCGTTGATCGCTTTCGTGCCGTCGCGGAGTTCGTCGTTCGGGCAAGTGGCGTGGATCCACGCGAGGTAATTCAGCGTACTTTCGTCGTTGGGGTCGATTTCGTGCGACTTCAAATGGTCGGCGAGTGCGGCCGCATAGTCGGCAACAGCGTAGTGTGCCGAGGCACGCAGATTGTACGCCGCATCGAAGTTCTCGCGGAGCGTAATCGCCTGAGTCGTGTCTTCTAGCACGGCGGGCCAATTGGTCATGCGGCGGTGTGCGAGTGCGCGCGAGAAGTACGCCCGCGCGCTCTTCGGGTTGCGTTCGAGTGCGGTGTTGTAATCGAGGATCGCGCGTTCGGGGTCGAGCATTTCCATGTGGGCGTAGCCTCGCTGAATGTACCCGGCGGGGTCGCTCGGGTTCATCTCGATCGACTTCGTGAAATCCACGATCGCGTCTTCCCACTTCTTGGCACGACCGTACGACAACCCGCGATTGAACACGGGGCCGCTATCGCTCGGGTCGAGCCGGATCGCTTGCGTGAAGTCGGCGATCGCCTTCGCACTCTGGTTCATCTCGGCATATGCGACACCACGCATGTTGAACGCGCGGCCATCGTTGGCATCGAACCGGATCACCCAGGTAAAATCGGCGACGGCGCTCGCGTGGTTCCCGGCTTCGACGTGCATCCGTGCGCGGTGCCAATAGGCTTCGGTCGATTGGCTGTTGAGGCGAAGTGCCGTGCTGAGGTCGGTGAGCGCATCGTCGCTGCGGTCGAGGCGTTCGTAGCTGAGTGCGCGGTAAATATATGAACGGCAATGTTGCGGCTTCAATTGGATTGCGGCGGTGTAATCTTCGATCGCTTTTTCGTGTTCGCTCTGCCCGGAGTGCGCGTTGCCACGGTTGAAATGCACGCGGAACGACTTCGGTTCGAGTTCGAGTGCCTGTGCGTAATCGGCGAGCGCGAGTTCGTAGTTGCCATTGCGGCTATGGGCGGCGGCGCGGCCATTCAGCGGGTCGGTGTCTTGATCGTCGAGTTCGATGGCGCGTGTGTAATCGAGAATGGCGGCGTCGAAGTCGTTGCGTTCGATGTGCGACGAGGCGCGATTATGGAACGCGGCGGCATAGTCCGGTTTCAGGTCGATGGCACGGCTAAAGTCGGCGGTGGCGTCGTCCGATTGCCCGCAGGCCGCGTGGGCATTCCCACGCAAATAGTGCAACTCCGCGTCGGTCGGTTCGAGGTCGATCGCCCCCGTAAAGGCTTCGATCGCCTTCGCGAATTCCGAACGGCGAACGTAGATGTGGCCGCGTTTGGTGAGTGTGGCGGCATCGGGCGAAGGCATTTCCATACGCCGATTATACGCGCCACACGCCGAAAACCGAGACGAGTCATTGCCAGTTCGTTTTGCGGAATCGGAAAGTTTCGTCCATCACGCTTCAAACCGAACTGTACTGGTGTAAACTCAATGTGTCCCGCAACTGTTCTGCTTACCCGGATGGCTGAAAATGCAATACCCGATGTCTCGTCGCGATTGGCTCGTTCGCTCGTCAAATGGCTTTGGCGCGATGGCGTTCGCGTCGTTGTTCGGCGACACAGCACACGGGGCCGCGAAGACGCCGCACTTTGCCGCGAAGGCGGATCGCGTCATTTTCCTATACATGGATGGCGGGCCGTCACAGGTCGATACGTTCGATCCGAAGCCGCGATTGACGAAGGAAAACGGCCTCCCCTTCAAGATGAAAAAAGAGCCGACGCAGTTCAACGACAACGGCAACACGCTCGGCAGCCCGTGGAAATTCGCCCAACATGGCAAGTCCGGGTTGTGGGTCAGCGATCTGTTTCCGCACGTGGCGACGTGTGCGGACGATCTCGCCGTGGTGCGTTCGATGGTGTCGAATTTCTCCGAACATACGAACGCGAACTACTTCTTTCACACGGGGAATGGCCAGCAGGGGCGGCCGAGTATGGGGTCGTGGGTGAACTACGGGCTGGGTTCGGAGTCGAACGAACTACCGGGCTTCGTCGTGCTCGGTAGCGGAATGATCCCGCCAGGTGGCCTCGATTGCTTCGGCAACGGCTTCTTATCGGCGACCTATCAGGGGTCGATGTTCCAGAATGGCGCGCGACCCGTGGCGGACCTCACGCCACCCGATGGCGCGGCGAAATCGCAGAAGGCGAAGCTCGCACTCATCCGCAAACTCGATGCCGCAACGCGGGAACGCACGGGGCCGAACGACGCGATCGATGCCGCCATCGCCAACTACGAACTCGCAGCGCGAATGCAGGTGGCCGTGCCCGACGTTTACGATTTGTCCAAGGAAAACGCTGCGTTGAAAGCCACGTACGGCATCGGCGACGCGAAGACCGACATCTACGGCAAGCAGTGCCTAATCGCGCGGCGACTGGTCGAACGCGGCGTGCGCTTCGTCGAATTGCTCTGCCAAAACCTCGGCCACGACCGCTGGGATCAGCACGCGAACTTGAAGAAGGGCCACGATGACAACGCACTGGCAGTCGATAAGCCAATCGCGGGTTTGCTCAAAGATTTGAAGGCCCGCGGGATGCTCGATCGGACGCTCGTGATCTGGGGTGGGGAGTTCGGCCGCACGCCGTTCGCACAGGGGAGCAATGGCCGAGACCACAACCCGTTCGGCTTCAGCCTCTGGATGGCGGGCGGCGGCACCAAGGGCGGCAGCGTCTACGGCGCGACCGACGAATTCGGCTACCATGCCATCGAAAACAAAGTAACGATGCACGACTGGCACGCCACAATCTTGCACCTCTTAGGCATGGAACACACAAAGCTCACCGTTCGCTTCGGCGGCCGCGACATGCGACTCACCGATGTCCACGGCGAAGTCGTGAGGGAAGTGCTGGCGTAGTGATAAAAAGTGGCGAAGCAACGATAAGTGAGAAGCCTTCCAAAATCAATCGGATCGCATGGCTTGAACTGGCCTTCGGTTCAATAACTGAACCCGGCGATTAGCCCTACGATGGGAATCGGTGCCCAGTAGCGGTCGGAGAAACCGGCCCCACAACCGAGCTTTACTCCGAACTGACCGTGGAGGCGTTCGCCGAAACGGTGTCGCCAGAGCATGTCGAAATCGAGTGCAATCACGCCGACTGAGTTGGTATTTTCCGTGCGATCCCGCGAATGCCAGCCCGAACTTCGGTAGTTGATGGGGAAACCATAATAGACGTCGATGCCCGGTCGTACGCAGAGCGCATTCGAGCAGCTTGCGAATACGTCGGCATCGGCGCGAACGCCGACGAACACCATCGGGACGACCACGTAAACGCCCGCACCCGCTTCAAACCACGCATTCGACTCGCCGATGCGGCGCTGCACCCGCAGTGCGATCGGCAACCCAAAGGTGATGTCCGAACGCCATGGACTTTCGGCGAGAGTCACTCTCGGGGCTGCGTCCAAGAGTGGATCGGCGACACGCGGTGCAACCGGTTCGGATGCGGGCAAGAGAGCATCGGTCGCACCCGCATTCGCAACGTGTGGCACGAAAAACGCCAGCCACAGTATGACGCAGCGTATTGAAACCATCGCAATCCTTTCCATCAACACGTGAGTAATTGGCTCGCAATATCTCAAGCTGCTCTCGCGTGAAAGCCCAAATGTAACGGCTCCAAATTCTGGGCCTGGTTCCAATTGCGGCGATTTTGGGTAGCAGGGAATGATTCCACCACTTACCCACCCACCCATCCCTGGAATCATTCCCGATTTCGGAATCAA
>JAYVQG010000008.1:0-12506 GCA_043757025.1 Limnoglobus sp. | reverse complement strand
CCACCAATTCCGTAGCCATAGCCACCTCTTCCCTGAAGTGCTCATTAACTTACAGAAAATGTCGAATACACGGAATAGATCTTGGACGGGTACTTAGCGTTTTACCTTGTCGACCGAGTTGAGAATACATTGACAGCGCCCTTCGCTTGCCATCGATTGCAAGTATGAGATTATAATATCGTCCTTCATACTTGAAACTGTCCGCATACCTCGCAAAGAAGGTGCCATCGCGCAAGCGAGGCACTTCTTCGGGCGACTGTGCAGCACTTTCCCCCTTTTGTGGGATCGAAAGAAACGGCCATCCGCTGGGGATCGCCTCAAAAAATGAATCTTCGGCATCGACCGATGTCCACAAGTGCAACTGACACGGCTCCGCGGGCTTGATATGTTTTTTGAGTTGGTTGACCTCGCTCGTCATAAACCCATACGTCTTGTTGCCGATTCGCCGGACATCGGCATGGGCCGTGTGAAACCGTATGTACTCTCTCAGATACGATGGCCCCGACTTGGATACGGAGAAGTACTGATCGAAGTTGTCCAGCTCGAAATCTTCGATAACGATCATCAATCCACTGGTAATTTCGTACGGAAGAATTCTTCCGAAAGCGTATCGAGTACGTCTTGCGTCAAATTGTCCGGCGTTCCCAGTATCTCGGATTGGAGAATTTCCCACGGTGCGTCGGTCGGCGTCGGATCGATGGGGAACTGCTCGTTCAGAACCTTTTTCGGATCGCGAATACTCAGCCAACGCCAGTCTCGTTCACCGCGACACCGAGTGATCAGGGAAAATCGACGCGATGCAAAACAGAGTTTGGTACCCTGACACTTGTAACCGATCTGCTCACCCTGGGTTTTAGTACCTTTCCCAATCGAGAAGAATGCTACATAAGGCAGCACGCCCTTGACCGCATTCGACTCGTCGAGCGACAACCCACAACCATCGTCGAAATACAAAATTCCTTTCTTCTGGTAAAGGGGGACGACGTAAATGTTCTTCGCCCCTGCGTCGTAGGAGTTCGAGATCAATTCCCGAACGACCTCACAGGGATCCTCGCGATTGACGGAAATTTCTCGAAGAGTGTGCTCGAATGATTGTTGGGGATAATTCGGCATAATGCACCGCCTGCTTTCGTTGATCCGTCGTAAACAGGGCGTAATTGCGCCTGGCAGTCTCATCGTGCATTATGTTCTGCTCGATACGCACCGTCCATGCTTCTTTCGTGCCCGATCACTTCCGCAATTTGAACGATGCGAGAAACAACGATGCGGTCTTCGACTCCACATCGTCCTTCGTGCCGGTTACCGTCACTTGATACAGCCGCGTGCCGATGAGGTGGAGATGGGCGCGAGTGTGGGTCTTGCCGTAGTCGAACTGCACTTCGATCCCGGCAGGGCGGTCGCCATCGACGGTGAGGTCTTTCTCGTTCGAGATCGTGCCGTCGCGGGTCTTCATGCCATCGCGCACGGCAATCAGCAACTTGCTGGCATCGAGGTTCGCAAACGTTGCCGGGTAATCGGTGTACGCGACGGCGAACACCACGTCCGATTGCCCTTTCGCAGTCGCCGTCTCGGAAGTCACCGTCAGCCCACCCGCCGGCGATGGTACCGTGCGCGATGATGCTTTCACTTTGCCGGGAAAGTCCGCCACGAACCGACCGCTCGCCGATTCGTGCGAACTGAGAACGATGTCGCGGGCCGCCACCGCAACCCCCGCCGTAAAAGCCAGCACCAACACCGTACGAAGGAACATCATGGCACAAACCTCCAATGGGATATTCCGTCATTCGTTCGCATCTTCAAGAGATTTTAGCGATTCTGTACGGTGAAACGGCAAGCGATCCTAATTCGGACATTGACATCCTGAATTCGGGAGTTAAGATACCATCGCGCTAACGGGCACTTTTACTCTCCCCACTGGAAGTGAGGTCTGCGATGACGATTCGATTTGCGGTACGTGCGGCAGTGGTTTTGGCGTTCGGAATCGGCACGAGCTGGGCACTGACTGCCGCCGACAAACCGGGGTCACAGACCCCAGCTACAGGGCCGGACAAGGTGGCCGTCGAACGGACGCGAGAGCAGATACTGATGCTCGACGACCTGTACAAAACGGCCGTCGTCGGCATCAGCCAGACGTACGCGGCGCAGCAATTCGACACGCCCGCGGCGGTGGTGGCCGGTGCCGTGTTCGACGCGATGAAAAAGAAAGGCTGGCACGAGGCACGGCTCGTCGATGCGACCGGCAAGCCGAAACGCAAAGATAATGTCGCCAACACGCCATTCGAGAAGAAAGCGATCGAGGCGATCCAGAGCGGCAAGAAGTACTTTGAAGAGATCGGCGAAGCGAACGGTAAACCGGTCCTCCGCGCCGCCACGATCGTACCCGCCGTGCTGAAGCAATGCGCCTCGTGCCACAACGTCAAGGAAGGCGACCTCCTCGGCGCGATCGTCTACGAAGTGCAGATCAAGTAGTTACTGCCGCGTCGCGGCCAATCACGCGCCACGCAACTATTTCTGTTTTATGCTTGACTGGCATCGGGTTGTTCACAATGATGCGTCCAAGTCGTTACATCGGTCGGTGCTGTTACCGACTGATCGTGCGCGACGATGGGAGATACCCGATGTTGCGTTCCACTCTCGCGATTGCGGCTCTTGCACTTTTCGCTGGCGGTGCCACCGCCGAGAACCCCCCGGCGATTCCGCACGACCCCGCGTGGGAAGTCATTCCCGACGGGGAAGCCACGCAGATCGAGAACGTCGTGAAGTTGACCGTCGCGCAGATGAAGAAGCGCTACATCGACAAGCTGCCACCGCTGCGCGGGGTCCACCCGAAAGATCACGGCTGCGTGATGGCGACGTTTCAGGTTTTGAACGATCTCCCCGAAGCGTATCGCATCGGCGTGTTTGCCAAACCGGGCCACGAGTACCAAGCGTACATTCGCTATTCGAACGCGGACATCCTCGTTCGCGACGACTCCAAGCCGACGGAACACGGTAGCCGCGGCATGGCGATCAAGCTGATGAAGGTCGAGGGCGATCGGTTGATTCCGCGCGACGAGCCGACGACGCAGGATTTTCTGATGGTGAACCACCCCGTGTTCGCGTTTGCGAACGTGGAAGATTACGAAGTGCTGAGCCAGGTGCTTCTCGAAGAGGGCGACAAAGCCGCCGGTTTCTTCAAGCGTCGGATCAAGATCGTGGACGGCAAACCGGATTTTACCGATCCGGCCACGGTGCGGGCCGTGCAAACCAGCCAGATTATCAAGCGAATTCAAAGCCTCGCCGTCGATGCCGCGATGCCGAAGAACGGCGCGTATCAACCGCCGCCCGCCAGCCCCGAAGAGAACGTCTACCAGAGCGGCGCGCCGTACCTGTTAGGCAAAGATTACGCGATGAAATACTCGGTCAAACCGGTGGTATGCCCATCGGGTGCCGCCCCGAATATTACCGATAAGAACTACTTGCGGACGGCACTCACGAAGCGGTTGACCGATGCGGGCGCGAAAGACATCGTACTAGAATTTCAGCTACAAGTCCGCAGCAAGGCCAAAATTGGAATGCTCGAAACCGAAATTGAAAACGCCTGCACCGAGTGGAAGGATGCGTTTGTGACCGTGGCGCGCATCACGATCCCGCCGCAAGACTTCAACACCGAGGAGGCGATGCTTCGCTGCGAAAATCTCTTCTTCACGCCGTGGCACTCGCTCAAGGAACATCAACCGATCGGCGGCATCAACCGCATGAAACTCAAGGTTTACGAAAAGTCGTCGGAGTTTCGCCACCTCTCAAAAGAGCCATCGGGTTATTGAGACGGTCACACCCGTTCCCCTTCGCGTTTGGCGAACTCGCGCTCGTCGATTCGCGCGAATCGCATTCGGTCGCCGACGCGGATCGGGAAGAATCCATCGGCGATGTCGACCAAGGTGAGCGGCGTCGTGCCGATCAAGTTCCAACCGCCGGGGCGCGCGAGGGGATAGATTCCCGTTTGCTTCGCGGTCAGGCCGACGCTACCCGGTTCGACCCGCAAACGGGGGGAATCGAGCCGCGGCACGCCGCACAGTTCGGGCGGCAGATAACCGAGGTACGGGAAGCCGGGCACGAACCCGATGGCGTAAACGGCGTATTCTGTACCCATATGCAATTCGATGACGCGATCCGTGCTGAGGCCCGCATACTCGGCCACGCGGACGAGGTCCGGCCCACGTTCGTAACAAACGGGAATGATGTGGCTCGCGCCGACACTCGACGCATCCACATCGTGGTAGCGGAGCTTCTTCAAACGGCGTTGCACTTCGGCGGAGTCGATCCGTCGCGCGTCGAAGAACACGCCGACACTGGCGTAGGCCGGAACGACATCGAATAGCCAATCGGGGTTGGCCGCACGTAGGGCGACGCCGAACCGCACCGCCATCGGTTCGTCTCGGAAGTAGGCGAGAAGCGCTTCTTCGCCGAGTGCCACGAGTTCCATGCGGATGATATATACTTTCAGAGCAACCCAGGGGTACGACGAAGCGTCTAACCCTGGGCTATCCGATTTAACCCCGTTGGGGTAAGAATTGGCTATGCATTTACCCCAACGGGGTTCCATCTTTCAGCCCAGGGTTAGACGTCTTACGTCGTACCTCTGGGCCACTTAAGAGTCGTCTACTTCTTGTCAGTCTTCTTCTCTTCCTTCTTTTCCTCGGTCTTGAGGATTTTGCCTTCTGGCGACACTTCGACTTCGAGCGTCTTCTTGTCGGCAGTGACGATCAGCACTTCGTAGTACGCAATCGCTTCTTTGCCGTCAGTCACTTTCGTCATCTCCTCGTAAACTTTGTACGTCGCCTTCGGGTACTTTTCTTCCAGGGCTGCGGCCACAACCTTCGGCAGGTCTTTCGCAGCAATCACTTTCTCGATCAGCGTGATCTTGCCGTCTGGCGTCAGCATCACGTCGTACTTCGTATCGCCGTCCTTCAACGTCACTTCGAACTCGACTTTGTCGCCATCGGTTTCCTTCGCCGCTTCGACCAGTTCCGCCTTCGGGAACCGCTTCTTGACGGTTTCCAGCACCGCTTTGGGCAGCTTGTCGAGGGCGATCGGTTCTTCCGCAGCTCGCACGCCACTGGCACAGAAGGCCATCACACCGAGGCAGATCGTCAGCATTGCACGCATCGAAAACTCCTGGTAACACCCGTGGCCGTCGTCGCGGGGATGTCCCGCAGCCTCGGCCACGTTGAGCAGTCTAACGGAACGGGCGGAAGTTCGCATGAAGACTCGATAAATTCGGCTTTATCTCGGTTCGTAAGGTGACGGCAACGAGTGAGCCGAGGTGCGACCGGTAACGTGGCTTTGCAATTTTTGTTGGGATGGAACTTCCAGTTGCCGTGGAGTATTATAGCTTCGTAAGTGTATTACCCCAGCAAAATCGTTATTCATAACGCGCGTCAGTTAAAGGATCGGTGTCCCCATGAGTCGCTCGGATGCCACTCGTGCCCCTGAAACCAGCTGGTCCGGAGAGACCTTGCGGCTCAGCCTGTTTTATTCGCCTGTCACAGAGCTGAGGGTGAATGGGTGGTGGGAACATGTAGTCGGCCAAGCTCCTGACAGTAGCACGAACAAGCCGAAGTCGGGTGAAGTGGTGGAGATCGGGAACGTAGACGACGCTCAGCTAGTTCTGCAATCTCAACCACGGGCGGGTCGTGTGGATTGGATTATGCAAGCGGCGGCTGGGGAGCTTTCCGAACAGTCTCCGTCGCTATTCCCGGTCATGTCTGCGAGTTTTATAAATCGAATGACCCGCTTCCTGAAAGTGCCAGGAATACCGCCTTTGAACCGAATGGCGTTTGGCGCAGTCGTACTGCTGCCGGTGACAGACCCGGAGCAAGGCTACCGCACTCTCAGCGACTATCTGCCGTTCGACATCGACCGGACAAATTCCAGTGATTTTCTGTACCAAATCAATCGGCTGAGGTCATCGAAAAACTTGTCGGACTTAAAGATTAACCGTCTCATGAAATGGAGCGTGGGACTGTCCCAAAGAAGCAGTTTTGCCATCGACGCGCAAAAGCTGATGGCTGTCGCGACACATGAAACGGTTGCAGTCAATTGCCGAATTGAACTCGACATCAATACCGTTTTCGCTGCGGATCGTTCACTTCCGAATGATCGATTAGAGTCGCTCATGATGGAACTACAAGAACTGGCTCGCGAGATTGTTCAGGAAGGAGATATCCCATGAGTAGCTCAGCCACCGCAATTCCGCCTCAGCGAAAACGCAACCGCGATTGTGAGAGCGACAGCAGACCTACGTGGATTCGTGAGAGCTTGGAATCCGAACCTCGTTCGCGTAGTTTGGCATCAGTATCTACCAGGCCGACTTCGATGGAGATTGCAATTTGTGATCCTCCAGAAACCGGATTGCCAGTTTGTGTCAGCTCGATCGATACAAAATCTCCAAAAATCTCGCTTGAAGATGTGGCTCGTTTTGTGGGGCAGTACCTTCATCTTGCGCGTGCGGGCAAGCCGAGAGTAGCCAGCGACCTCGTTTTTGACTTTTTTGATGATCGCTTTGAAGCCGGAGAGTTCGCGGACTGCGAATTGGCGATTCAATTAATCAACAACGTGAAGTTCTCCGACCTCTCCGATACCGTGCTGGTCGCGGTGCTCGCAGCGACATACCCGGCACGTAAAAACCTGGCTTCGAGATCCGTCCTTGTCGATCATATTCATAGTTACCTGGTCAGCACGAATGGGCGCGACGAAGCAGACTTTATCGCAAATTCCTACAGGTAATTTCGCATGGTATCGGGATGGTGGAGTCCAGGAGATGCCACGCCAACGATAGCTATCGCTGTGTGTACCTCCGATGGCCGTAATATGCATGTCGGGATCGCTTATTGTGTAGAAGATAACAACGAGCAGATGCACCTGATACACTTGGCGTGGCACTGCAAATTAGAAGTCGAAATTGCATTCGACCCCATTTCGTCTGGCTACCTGTGCCTGGTCCCACGACTTCCCCAATCGATGATGGAAGCCGTCGCGAGTCGCTGCCGAAGCACGGCAAGACACAAACCCAAACTACGCTATGGCTTTTTGGCTCAACAAGACGCTTACATCGATAAAGATGGGCATTATTTCGTCCGTGACGACCGTGGGCAAAACTGTTCCTCGTTCGTGATACTGCTGTTTCGATCGGTACAAGTGACACTCGTGCAAGCAGAAACTTGGCCAAATCGGCCCGATGACGAAGATCGCTACCGCGAATTACTGTTTCAACTTCGGGAGTACGTCAGAATCAAGTATGTAAATGATCCAGAAGAGCGCCATATCCATGAGGAATTTGTCCGCAAAATTGCTCCGGATGTGACCGCGATTCGCATTCGCCCCGAAGAAACCGCTGGGTCATGCCTGTCCGACAGTCTTCCCGTGGCTTTTGAAAAATGCGAAGCCTATGGGAAAGTGGTCCTTCTCGCGGCGGTCGAACGGCACATCGCAGCCGCCGCAAGTCGCTTCGTTGGTGAATCGCGTTGAATCCCTGGCCTTGCTCCGCGATAATGTCCCGACCCCGACGATGACCGAGGAGCGTGCGGTGACCAAGCCGATCAATCCGAATTTGAAGATCTTCAGCGGGCGGGCCAATCGCCCTTTGGCCGAGAGGATCGCACGCAAACTCGGGACCGATCTCGGCCGATTATTCGTCGACGACTTCCCCGATGGCGAGACGAACGTCCGCATCGACGAAGATGTGCGCGGTCGCGATGTCTTCATCGTGCAGCCGACGTGTGCGCCGGTAAACCACAATTTGCTCGAACTACTCGTGATTCTCGATGCGTTCAAACGGGCCAGCCCGTTCCGCATTACTGCCGTGCTGCCGTACTACGCCTACGCCCGCCAAGACCGCAAAGACACGAGCCGCGTGCCGATCACGGCGAAGCTCGTTGCAGACATGGTCACCGCCGCCGGGGCACACCGCGTGCTCTGCCTGGACCTGCATACCGCTCAAATTCAAGGCTTTTTCAACATCCCCGTCGATCACCTCTACGCCTGGCGCGAGATCGTTGGCTTCGTTCGCAACCTGAAAGTGCCGCAGGAAGACCTCGTCATTTTGTCGTCGGATGAAGGCGCGATCAAGAAGGCGCTGATGTACCAAAAGAAGCTCGGCGGGCAAATTGCCGTCGTCGACAAACGCCGGTCGAGCGCCACCAAAACCGAACAAGCGCACATCGTCGGTGCGTCGGTCGATGGCAAGACGGTTTGCATTTTCGACGACATGATTTCCACGGGCGGTACGATCGTCGGCGCGGCGCGTGCGGCGAAGCTGAACGGCGCGACGAAGATTTACGTCCTCGCGACACACGGCGTCTTGTGCGATCGTGCCGTCGATAAACTTCGCGAAGCTCCCGTAGAGAAGATCGTCGTCACCGATTCGATCCCGATCCCCGACGAGAAGCGCGCACGGCTGCCGAACCTCGAAGTGATTTCCGTCGACGAACTGCTATCGGATGCGATTCGGCGTATCCACGGCAACGAATCGCTGAGCGTACTCTTCAGCGACGACGCCACCCCGCCACCCCCGGCTCGACCCGTTTAGCGGGAATGAACCATTGTTTCGTAGTTCATGCCGAGTTTTTAACCGCAGAGCGACTGTGTTCTTTGTGCCGAACGAAACGCAACTGACGCGCGGACCAGGCGGGCGAATCCTCACGAACGCCAACGTGTGGTCGGCGGACGGCAATTGGATCGCGTACGACACGCGCTCGGATGCCGCCGGTGAAACGTTCGATGGCACGCGGATCGAAGCCGTTCACACGATGACGCGCGAAATCCGCGTGTTGTACGAATCGAAAAATGGAGCGAATTGCGGCGTGGCGACTTGGCACCCGATCGAGCCGAAAGTCGCGTTTATCCTCGGCCCGGAACAGCCCACAGCCGAGTGGTCGTACGGCCCATCGCGACGTCGTGGTGTCATCGTCGATAGCCGCAAACCCGGCGTGGCCATCGCGCTCGATGCCCGCGACCTCGTGCCGCCGTTCACGCCCGGTGCGCTTCGCGGCGGTTCGCACGTACACGTGTTCAGCCCCAATGGCGAATGGCTCAGTTTCACTTACGAAGATCAATACCTGCAAACTGAACTTCGCGATGTGGGAATCAGCGTGCCCGCCGGCTTGGTCAAAGTGTCGGGGAAGCACCCGCGCAACCGCGATGGCACGTACTTCTCCGTGCTCGTCACGCGCACGACAGCGAACCCTGAGGCTGGCTCCGATGAGATACAAAAGGCTTTCGAGGAAGCCGCAATTGGCACAAACGGCTATCTGCTTCGCGATGGCACGCGGCAAAAGCGGGCACTCGCGTTCCAGGGCCACGTGCGGACGGCTACGGGAAATATCATCAGCGAAGTTTACGTTGTCGACATCCCGGACGATGTCCGCACGGTCGGCGACGGCCCACTACAGGGAACCGAAACGCGACGGCCATTTCCGCCGAAAGGCACGACGCAACGACGTCTGACGCACACCGCGAACCGCAAGTTTCCCGGCATCCGTGGCCCGCGCCACTGGCTGCGCTCCTCGCCAGACGGCACGCGAATCGCCTTCCTGATGCACGATGACATGGGTATGGCACAACTGGCGACGATCTCGCCGAACGGCGGCGAAATGACGTTCGTGACGCAGTGCAAAACCGGCGTCGCGTCAGCGTTCACGTGGGATGCGCCCGGCGAGCGGATCGCGTTCGTCACGGATGGCTGCGTGTGCGTAGTCGATGCCGTGACGGGTAAAGTGACGACGCTAACCGAGCCAGCAAACCCCGAGGAAACGCCCCGCCCCGAAGCGTGCGTGTTCTCGCCGAGCGGCAAGCAAATCGCCTTCGTACGCAGGCGAGAATTGGCAAATCAGATTTGCATCGTCGACACGTAATTCGGTATGGGCGGACAGGATTTACAGGATAAACAATTTGTTTTATACAGAAGGAAGGGTGTCTGATCCCGCTGGTGCGCGCTTTTCCTGGGCAAATCCCGTTTCCGGTCCGGAGTTGAGTCGGATTGGTCTTTAACACGCGGACTCACGACGAATCGCCCCTTGTCGCCACCTTCATTGAGCGTGTTTCCCGGAGGGTCAACGCGGCGAAACACATTGATCCACGGCCCCGGTCCGCCGATACTGTAAATATCCACACTATTGCTCTTTGAACCCAAAATCTCATAGTTCGCCGACGGCGTGATCGTGACAATTACCGCGCCCGATGTGGCGGGCGGGCCACTGGTATTGATTGTGAGATTCACACTCACTTCCGAAATGCCGAGAGTGATGCTATTATTTTACGGCTTAATCTTCTTCGCCTTCGCTTCATCAAGACGAGCCTTCAGTGCGTCGCGAGACTTGGTCACATTCTTACGAAGCCCCTCATGCGATCCTTGCCATTCTTTTGAATAGTTTTCGGGCTTGGTGACCTTAAGCCAGATGTTCAATGCCGCTAATTCTCGCGGTCCGCCGATCGTCGAAAGTGTCTTCGCTGCCGCAACGCCAACGGTAAATTCCTCATCGGCCAGAAGTGCGACAATCGGAGCCGCGTCGCGCTCACTGCCGATCTCACCGAGTAAAGAAACGGCAACCCGCCGAACCGACTTGTCCGAATGCGAAAGTTTGGCCACAGCGGGTTCCAGGAAACGGCTGCGGTCGGCCTTCGCAGCCGTGAGTACGATAAAAAGTCGGGTGAGTTCAGTTGAATTTGCATCCGGATCTGCCAATATGCGCTCGAAGCATGGGAATATCTTCTCGCCGTGCTGTACGAGCAATTTACGCTCGCCCTTGAACTCAATCGCCGTGAGCATCAGCCGAATTGCCCGATCGTTGGGAATATCGTCATTCGATAATGCATATGAGCATATTAATGCGATGAATAATAACGTCGTAACTGGACGGTAGACCTTCATTGTAAACCTTTAGGAAATAGCGAATTCATCACAGTCCTGCGAGTAAATTGGCCTGCCACCAGGCTGGGCCGCTTGCTTTTAACATCCGATTCCTGAGTAATTGTGAGATTCACACTCAGTTCCGAAATCCCTGGCAAGAAGGTTGCCATATTACCTCGGCTTGAAATACCGACACTCTACAAGCTGGAAACACACACACAAACGCCTCGTTTTCAAGACTTTCGTCAATGAGCATCATACGAGCCGAGGTAATATTACGGCTTGGGCTTTGCGGACTTCTCCTTCTCCAAGCGGACCTTGATAGCGTCGCACGTCTTGATCGTTACATCGAGTCTATACTTTGTCGTCTGATACTCGGGATTATCGATCAAAATCCCAAGTGCGGAAACCGTCCGTTTGTCGCCAATTACCAGCAGGGTTCTCAATGCGTAATCACATACATACCGACCTCGCCTGCGTTTTGGAACCCATCGTGGTTGGCGTCGAGCCAAACGAAATCGCCAATCGTGCTCGGCGGCGGTGGCGGTGGCGGTGGCGGTGGCGGTGGCGGCGGTGGCGGCACTTCCGGGGGGACGGTGGGTGGAACGTCTGGCGGCACCGTCGGCGGGACTTCGTATGTCGGCGGAAAGATCGTCGGTGGCACGCCGGGGATCGGCTCGTAAATCGTCAAGGTTTGCGTCGGCGAACTGCCGATCTGATAACTCGAACTCGCATCGAGTGTGAGGCTGAGCCAATCGTAACCGTCGTCGAATCCATTGTCGAAATTCGCGATCGCGATGGCAATCGACGTTTGGCCCGCAGGAATCGTGACGGTATGAGGAACGGGATAAAAGTCCGACCCTTCATACGCGCTGCCGTCGAGTGTGTATGTCAGCGTGAGCGGCGATCCGAGATTCCCATCGCGAGTGATCGTAAACGAGCCGGCCTGGCTCGCTTCGACGCCATCGGTCGATGAAAGACCGATCGTCGGCACGGGGGAATTGCTGCTGCTAAAACTGGCACTTCCCGACCCGGAACCGCTTCCGCTTCCAGTGCCGGAACCGCTTCCGCCTCCCGAACTACTGCCCGAACCGATGCCACTGCCCGAGCCGCTGCCAAAACCGCTACCGCTTCCCGAACCGCTGCCTTCGCCAACACCCTGGCTGCCGCTCGACGCCGACTGCGTAACCGTGAAGCCCCACGAATGATCGTTGTAGTCGAAGTCCGCTGTCATCCCCGGCATCTGCGCGAGATCTTCAAATTCCACCTTCGCAGAATTCCCGTTTACAACGATCCGGAATGCGGCATTGCTACCCGACGTCGAACTGCCGCTGAACGGATAAGTGTGCGATTGACCCTGATACGATACGTAAATGTTCCCGTTAAGGGCTTGCACGATCGCATCGGCAGCACTCCCGGCTTCCACATCCGCGCTGGCGACGAACAGCGACCCGGAGATCGTCGCATCGGTGTCGCCGGGGTTATCCGACACCATCGCGACGTGCCACGTCGCGGGCACGTCGCGCGACTCGAGCCAATATGAGTGCGGTCTGCGGTAACTGTCGAACATGGTTCACTCGGGAGTGAGTTACTGGCATCATGGTATTCACCCGACTCG
>JAYVQG010000007.1:0-12523 GCA_043757025.1 Limnoglobus sp. | reverse complement strand
TCGGGTACGGGGTCGTGTCGCATACGATCATCTTACAAAACGAATGACACCGAAAAGACCAAATAGGGTAAAACTCTACGTGCCGATCGCCTTATCGCTCCAAAAGTGTATTTGGCAGCGGATACATACTGTCCTTCGGTGCGGGGATGCCGAGGTAGTAGGCGGTGATGGCGGCGATGTGTTGGGGCGTGGTCGGTTCGTTGTGGCGTCCGGCTTTCACGCCGGGGCCGTAGACCATGAGTGGCACGTGGCGGTCGTAATCGTGCGGGCTGCCGTGCGTCGTGCCGGCTCCTTTTACGGGGTCGGAGATTAAATAATATGGCTTCATTACGACGTAAACATCGCCGGAACGGCTGGGGAAGTACGACCGCTTCGCCATCTCGCAAATCGGGTCGTCGTCGGTGAGTTTGTCTTGCAGTTGGTTCGTCGAATACGCGGCGACGATGTCCGGCTGTTTCCGCAACCATACGGCCAGCGTTTCCGCCACATCGGCGGGCTTGACACCCTTCGCGACCGCGTTTCGCTCGTTCAAATACAACCACGGGAAGTTCGCCGACTCGAGCCACATGCCGGCCTTCATCGGCTTCGCGGCTTCGGCGGGTGCGTCGGGTTTGCCGTAGGTGTCGCGCAGGTGTTGCTCGGCCGCTTTAATCAGGCTCGTCACGCTGATCCGCTTCGCGTCTTTGCCTTGTTTTGCAGACACTTCGGGCAACGGGCAGACGCCGTGATCGGCGGTGATCGACAGCGAATAACGCCCCGCACCGACCTTGTTATCGAGGTAATTCAGCAGGTCCGCCACGATCAGATCCGAACGCAAGGTCGCGTCGAGGACTTCCTGCGAATCGGGGCCGAAGGTGTGGCCGATGAGATCGTTCGACGAGAAACTGACGACGAGCAAATCGGGAATGTCATCCTGCCCGAGTTTCTCGTTCTCGATGCAACTCTTCGCAAATTCGAGCAGCAGATCGTTACCGTACGGCGAGTTCGCGAGTGCCTCGTAATACTCCTTGCCGAGTGCGGGCTTACCGCCGGTCATCGGGTGCGGGAACGTGATGCCCTGCCCGTTGATACTGCTCTCGCCCTTCACGTTGTCCGGCCCGCTGAAGTTCGCGTAGGAGATGTCCGGCCGCAATAGCGACCAATCCTTCTTGTACCACTTGCTGGCCGCATCGGATTGATTGAACCGGTCGACCCATTTCGGAAGGACATCGGTGTAGTACGTCGAGGTAACGAACTGCCCGGCGAACCAGAACGCGCCGTCGGGGCGCTTGCCCGTCGGCAGAATCGCCGAGCGATCTTTCAGCGATAGCCCGAAAACTTTCCCCTTGCCTTTCGTCTCGCGTTTGAGCACGTCGGCGACGGTTTCCGCGAGCATTCGTTCGGGGTTGCCGACCGATTTTGGCTTCTGAGCCGTCTGAATTGCGTCTTCGACTTTCACCGCTTTCGCGTCTTTCACTACCGCGGCCGGCGACGCGACGAACGAATAACGATCGCTGCCCGCACAGTAAAGCGCACCACCACTGCGACGGTCGTACCACTCGTTGTTGATGATGCCGGTTTTGTCGAGCGTCGCCCCGCTCAGGATCGCCGAGTGTCCGGGTCCGGTCGTCGTCGTGGCGTACGGATAATGGCAACGATCGAACCACGCGCCGTCGGTTTGCATCCGCTGAAAGCCATCGGTGCCGAACAGCGGTTGCCATTTATCGACGTAGTCGCCGCGCATCTGATCGAAGACGACGACGACCGCCAACCGCACCGGTTTTCGCAAACCGGTCGTGGCCGCCTGCGGCCGGTTACCGAGCCAGAACAGCCCGACACCGAGCGAAATCACGACCGCAACGAGACAAATCCGCGCCATGATGCCGACTCCGAGAATGCAGAATGAGAAGTTCGTCGACGACTCGATCCAATCGTCAAATCGCTGGAACACGCACGATGTACCGATTGGCAAGTATCGCAAGTTCCTTTTGAATTTCGGCCAATTTCGGGTCGGCCTTCCGGCTCACGATGTTCAGCTCCGGCAATACTGCGTGTCCTGGAATCCGCTCAATTGGTGCCGATTGCACACTCAATCCGAGATTCTCTACGTCGCCAACATTCAAGAGTGCGATGCAATACAGATTGCGTTTGTCGGGATCGATCACAGCCAGCACATCTTCGGGGTTTGCGATGCACGCTGCTCGGAACACCGAAATACCGTCGACCTCGTCTTTTTTCGGAGCGAACGCCTTGTACGAAATTGGCAAAGGCATCCCCACCGTGTAGTTGAAATGCCATATCAGTCGGATCACGAATTCATCCGGCGTAACAGGTTCGGTTTCTCTTTTGATCGTGCGGTTCATTGTGCAACCACAAACTGGCGGATCGTCGAATACTCGGCGGTTTCCCCCGGTGTCAGAAACAGAATGTCTGCGCCGTAAGGCTCGATGACTTCGAGGTTTAACGTCGTCGCGTTCCACCATTGCCATTCGAAGCAAACATCGCCGCACACGCCTTGTACCGTGGAAGTTGGCGGGCGTACGTTTCGTTCCCGTAGCATCACAGCAAGGATCATCGCACTATCCACGACTTCGGGAGTGGGGGCTTCGGTGCCTTGGCCGTCCCAACCGACTTCTAAAGAACGAATCTCCAGAATCGATTCGATGCAATGTTTCCAGCCGTCCGATTCGTTGCGACATTGCGATGGAAGAACCGAATCGCCATTCGATCTTGGAAAATGCGTAAGAGTATCTGTAGTCAGTTTCGGCCACATCGTTTGTCCTCCAGATTCCGAACGGGCCACTCCACCCACACTTATACTTTAACCATTGCCTGATCACGCGTGCGAACTATTGGGATTCAATCCTACAGATATACTTCACGCGGCGGAAACGGATACTTCGTCCAAATGCGAGAATCTCTCATTCTGGTAGTCGCAGGTCTTTAGACGGTTCACTTCGCAAACCAACTCACTGGCAGTGCCTCGAAATCTTCCAATGTGTGCAGCACCGAGTCTGCGCCCGTTTCCATTAGCTCTTCATACGGATGCCAGCCGGTGGCGACGGCCACCACTTTCGCGCCGATGGCTCGGGCGCATTTGACATCGAGTGGCGTATCGCCGATCACCCAGACGGTACTCGGTTCGACGCCTGGCCCCGCGGCCATCAGTGCCGCGCGTGCGACATCGTCGCGATCGCGGTGATCGTCGCCGAACCCGCCGAACGGGAAGTAGTCCCACAACCCGAAGTGGTTCAATTTGTGTTGGGCACCGACGCGAACGTTCCCGGTCAATAGCCCGAGTTTGCGATGTGTGTTTTCGGCCAACTTCTTCAGCAACACCGTCACACCCGGCAACGCCTCGCCCTGGTAGGTGTTCAAACAGTGCGGCAACTGCCCCAGATAGGCCTGCGATAATTTGCGGTAGTTTTCCGGTGTCGCTTCGACGTTATGAACCCGCAACAGGTCGTAGCCAATCGCGGGATCGGTCCGCCCGCTATACGGCACCTCGTCGCGAATTTCGGTAATCCCGAAGGCCGTGCGAAGTGCCGATTCCATCGCCGCCTTGCCTGCACCGTTCGTTTTCACGAGCGTGCCATCGATATCGAATAGGAGTGTTTGCATGAATCAGTAATAGCTACCGACACGCAAACATTCCAGACGGGCTTACGATGGGTCCGCCCACCGATAGCCGAAACTCGTTACTTGTTGACGATGTTTCGCATCGGCTCGCCGAGTAGCGCACGTCGGCAGGTTTCGGATCCTTTGATTCGCATATCGAGCAAACCTTCGTCGGAATAAAACGCCGAGTGTGGGTTGACGATCACGCGTTCGTAGGCGGGATGTTTCGGGTCGCGCCATGCCACCAACAACGGGTGATCGGCGGGTGGTGGCTCGTCGGGTAGCACGTCGATTGCCGCCCCAGCGAGTTTGCCGGAAAGAATCGCATCGGCAATGCACGTGGCATCGACGACGGCCCCGCGCGCGGTGTTCACCACGTACGAACCGTTCGGCATTTTGGCGATGGCTTTCGCATCGATGATGTGGCGCGTTTCGGGCGTCAGCGGGCAGTGCGTACTCACGACGAACGCTTGTGCCAAAAGAGCATCGAGGCTTTCGACCCGGCGAATGCCGAGCGCTTTGTCCATGCCATCTTCGGCGTACGGGTCGTAAAATGCGACATCCATACCGAGCGCTTTCGCCCGCAGTGCCGTGGCCGCGCCGATGCGACCGAGGCCGACGATGGCGAATACCCGACCGCGAAGCCGAACGATCGGCGCAGCATGGAGGTACGTCCACGCCCCGTCGCCGTGTTGCAATCGCTGGTTCAACAAGTGAATGCCTCGCGTCAGCGAGAGCATCAAGCCGATGGCGGAGTCGGCGACTTCTTCGGTACCATAATCGGGTACGTTCGCGACTGGAATGCCTTTGGAGCGAGCCAGAACGTGATCGACGTTATCGAAACCGACGCCGCAACGCACGATGAGTTTGCAGTTCGTCAGCGTCGAAATCGTCGCGCTCGAAATCTGCAAGTTGTGGTAAATCATGATCGCGTCGACACTTTCGATTTTGCCGGCAAGATCGCTTTCGGTGTAGGCATTGAGCGCCACGACATCGGCAATATCGCCGAGGATGCGTCGCTCGGGTGCGAGGTCGTCGTCGATGAAGTCGGTAATCGCCACGCGAAATCGTGCGGTCATTGTGTCTCTCCGGCAAGGTGTGTGTAAAAGTGCTTTATAGTGATTCGTGCAAAACGAGGCGTCGTTGGGCCTCATTCAGAACGGGATACTAATCGATATCGTTTTGATCTGCTGGCTGACGGATTTGAACTCGGAGTGCGTCGAGTCTTCGAGCCACTCGAACGCGATCGTTTCCGATGTCGTGGGGATGCCGCCGGCTTGGAATAACCGCTTCAATGCCGTCCGATGATCGAGCGCGTTGCGCGACGATAAACAATCGTCGGGCAGGAACACGGTGAAGCCTGCCACCAGTAAATCGAGTGCGGTTTGCAAGATGCAGACGTGGGTTTCCATGCCCACAAGGACGATGTTCGGGCGTTCTCGCGAACGCAGTTCTTCCAACACGCCCCGCGTGCCGCAACAGCTAAACGAAGTCTTGGCGACGGGTGGACTCGGCAGGCATTTGGCAATTCTCGCGTCGGTCGGACCGAGGCCTTTGGGGTACTGTTCCGTCGCGAAAATCGGGATGCCCAACTGTTGGCCGACTTCGAGAAGAAACGCGATGCGGTCGATCAACGCATTGCGCGAAGGGATCGCTGCCAGCAGCTTGTCTTGCAGGTCGATCACCAAAAGCTGGCTATTCGATGTCGTCAATCGGGCGGGGGTCGGCATGGCGATTCTCCTGAACTAAAATCGGTTTCGATAGCGCCGTCGCGAGTTGTTGGATCGCCCGCTCGGCAATGGTCTTGCGTTCGTCGGTCCAGTCGCGTTGGGCGTAACGGACTTCGTACAGAATTTGCGTGACGGTCGTCGGTACGTCGGCGACACTTGCCGTTTCGGGCTGTAGTTTCAGTCGTTCTGTCATTCGCGCGGCGTATTCATGCGGCGTCTCTCCATCGTTCATTGCGTGTCCATTTGCGGTCAGGATCGCGATCATCTGCGTATACCACGGGACGGGGTCGGCGGGTGTCGCGTCGAGAATGGTACCTCGGTTCTCTCGCGAACGGCGAAGCGCATTTCGCACCACATACCCGACGATGGCGAGGACGATGGCGAATGCGACGAGCCAACCGGTGTTCTTTTCAAAGAAGTTCGAGACGTTCTTCGTCAAGACTTTTTGACTCTCGGCGTTCAAGCCAATGATGTAATTGGCGAACAGTCGTCGCCCTTCGCGGCCCGCGGAAAACACACCGTCGTCCGTTTTGTCCAATGTGGAACTGATGTCGGGCGTTGGATCGAGCGACAAGAACAGCCAGTCGCGATTTCCAGAACCGGGCTTCTCGTCGGTCGACGGTCGCGAGACGAGTACCTCGGCCCAGGCGTGCGCGTGTTCTTGCCGAATCACATAATGGCCATCGTCGAGCCAATCGCGACCCTTGTAACCGAGCACGAACTGTGCGGGGATGCCGACGGAACGCAACAGCATAACGAGCGCCGCCGCGAATCGCTCGCAGTGCCCGGCCTTGGTATTGAAGAGGAAATCTTCGATCGGGTCGAGCTTGCGTTCCTTGCGTTTGAGGTTCAAGGTGTACTCGAACTCGCCGGAATACGCGAGGTGATCGCGAAACGCTCGGGCTACCCGCTCGTGGTGAATCTCGTTCATTTTCAGCGTGATCGGGTTGAGCGACGTGCGGATTTCAGCGGGTAGGCGATCCTCTGCGATCCATCGGTCGATCCACTGATTCGCGAGCGCCCCGATGAGGTTCTCTGGAGGGAGGAACGTCAATTTGGTTCGCGGGTCGGTCTGGTTTTGGAACGGTTCTGCCAGTTTGAAAATGTGGAACGGTTCCTCGCCGTTGGCGTTTCGTTCGTGGACGATCTGCCAATAGGTCGAGGGACGACCGATCTGCGAACCGAGCGGCGAGAACGAGCCATCGTTCATCTGGCCCCAGTAGCGAAACCCCGTGGGCGTTTCGTGGACGATTGGCGGCGGGCCGAATGGGAGGTAATCGGCGGGGTCGCTGACGGGCGCGCCCGCGATCTTGCCGACGATGCGAAATTCGAGGCGATACTGTTTGTCCCAGAGTTTGTGATACTCGAGCGAGGTATTATCGGGGTAGGCAATCGGTTGCTCTGGCGGCGTGACGTGAACGCGCGGAATGCCGCCCTTACTCCATTTGCCCTGCGGGTAATGATACTCCGTGTAAGCCGCCACCCGCCAACGTTGATCGGCCGGGATGTCGTTCATCGGGCTGCCGTCGGAGTTGCGGGCAAACACCTCGAACGCCGGTTCGCTGTTGACGCGTAACTCGCCCGTTCGAGACAAGTCCGGAGCATCCATGCTGCTGCCCGTTTCGAGCCGAGATTTGAACAACTCCCACTGCATCGAGCTACTGCGTGGCGTGATGAAGAACAATGGGAGTGCCACGACGACACCGACCACGAGCCAGCGTACTGAGCGAAAGAAGTGCGAGCGCCCGAGGCGTTCTGTGGGGCTGGGCCTTCCGATACCTGCGAACGGTTCGGCAACGGTCGGCCGCGATCGCGGAGGGAACATCGCTCGAAACCACGCGGCCGGGCTGATCCACGATGCGAATCCCGATTCGGCTACGGTCACCGGCGGAAGGGGCACGTGGCCCGAGGCGCGACGGATGTAAAACAGCGTCAGGCTCCAGACACCCGTGAGGCAGTACAGCGTAACGAGCACGACGAAGCCGAGATCTTCGCACAGCGAACTCGCCAACCCGACCGACACCAGGCCGACACCTTGCAGCGCCCACCAGTCGCCGACGTGTTTCGGGCGGAACAGTTTTGCGGGCACGAGGATCATGAGCAGCGGGGCCAAGAACGGCAGCCCGCCCGCCGGCCACGGGAGCGTATTCATGAGGCTTTCGGGGCGGCGATACTGGACGACGAGCCAGATCACCGCGATCGCCGCGATCGCCGCCCCGAGCCGATTCGCCGCCGACAGCGAAAGTTCGTTACCCCTACGGTCCGCCCGAAAGAACGCCACCACCATCAGGATCGCGACGACACCCGTGAAGAACGTCACTTCCGGCAAGTAGTCCCACTCGGAGTAACCGAGACAGATACAGCCGAGCGCAAGCGTCAGATACGTGCTGAGTCGAAACGCGAAATCAGTCGGCATCGCTCACCCCTAATTAACCGCAGAACTATGGTTTTTCGCATTCATGGCGAGCGGTGAGTGTAAGCCGTGTAAGCCCACCGCTCGCCGAGATTAATAATACTGGCACGATAGTTGTGCGAGTTCGCATCCCGCACTCCGCTCAGAAGTTTCCGCGTCTTCTTACAGCCACTGTTGCAGGAAGCGCTTTAGCGCCGCTTCCGGGTAGAACACCCAGGCATAATCGCGGCGGGTCAGTGTGGCATTCGTTCGGCTCGCGTTCTTCGCTTCTTCTAATTCGGCTTGAATCGCAGCGATTTGTGCGGCCACTTGCGGGCGCAGTCGTTCGTTCCACTCGCGCAGATCGCGGTAGCGCTGTCGTCGGCCCGCGCGATCAGGTGGCGTTGCGGCGAGTATGCGGTCGCGCTCGGGGAATGCATCCGGTAGGAATCGTTGCGGGTTCCAGTGCAGGTCGCGCAACTGGCGTTCGAGCCGGGCGATTTCGTTTTCCGGGCGTGGCGAATGCGGAAACGGCAGGTGCAACGTCGCCGAGAGAACCTGATACGCGGGCGGTTCGATCTGAAAGTAATCGCGGACGATCGCATCGGTCACTTCGTCGTACTTTCCGCCGCCGATGCCGTGAATGAAGAAGTCTCCCAGGCACAGCCGCGCGAACAATGTCAGCGTCAATGCACGCGGTCGCATCGCGCCGTGTGGCGTAGCATTCGTGGCGGGGCGACGGCCGTTCGGCGTCATCTCCCAGAACGGCAACTCGCCCTCGGCCAACTCCGGCACGGGGTGGTTTTTACTCCGCAAACCGTGCGTCTGGCGATACGTGATGACGGCACAATTGTACGCCGCACGGAAGCGCGGCAAATCGTCGGAGATATGCGTAACGAAGCGAGCAAACGACGCGGTCTGCGACAGTTCGCGAACCGTCACTTCGCGGTTGTGACAGCCCCACTGATGTTCGATATTCTGCCGCCACGCGCTGAACGTCTCGCCGACTTTACCCCGCGATGGCTTCCAAACGCTTCGCAGCATTGGCTCGAATGGCCAGTTTTTGGTGGCGTGTCGCACGATTTCGGCGAATGCGGCGAAGCGTTCCGGATTCTGGATCGGCCGCGTTTCGTACGGCCGTTCGCCGATGTCATCGTCGAAGGCGACGCACAATTCGCGTACATCACTGCCAATGATGGGGAAGCGTAAACACGGCGTTTTCAGCGTGTCGTTATCGACGGTGAGATTGAGCGACGTACCGTTTACTCGCCGTGCCAAACCGTGAATCGCGAAGTGCTTCACCCAAACGCCGGGGTGCGAGAGTTCGGGCTGGTGCCCGCAGATAATCAGCGGGCCATCGGTGGGTAATTGCAGTTCGGTGCGGGCTTGCTTGCGGAACTCGCGAAGGGTCACTCCGCTAATCTGCGTTGCGGAGTGTTCGAGCAACTGCCGATTCGCTGCGACTAGAGCGGGTAGCGCTTCGACCGAGGGTTCGGCCAGCACCTCGCCATCGCCGGTGGGTGCCCGGAACCGTCGCAGCGTCATCACACCATCCCCGAACAAACGCGGTGGGCCAACCCGAGTGGCATCGACAGCGGGATGCGGTCGGCGGCTTCGATCACATTATGGTAGTAATTCAGCCGTTCGGTCGGGTCGTTCATCGCGCCGAAAGTGCGGTTTGGGTCGATATATAGCCGGGGTACGCCGATTTCGGTGATGCGCAACCCGAGTTTCGCCGCCTCCACCCAGACTTGCAACGGCATCCCCCAACCCGTTTCGGTCACCTTCAATTGCTCGAGCGCGTGCCGCCGATACGCCTTGAAGCCGCAGAACGCATCGGTAATGTTCAGCCCAAATTTCTCGTTGAGTTCGCCCGTAATCTGCGCGTTAATGAAGCGTCGATCCGTCGGGGCCGGAGTATCCTGGCGGAAGTCGCGCAGATACCGGCTACCCGAAACGATGTCCGCGTTGCCAATGCGTTCGAGTAACACGGGTATGCGGTCCGGCTGGTGTTGGCCGTCGCAATCCATCGTCACGAGCACATCGTAACCGTGGCGAATCGTGAAGTCGAACGCCGTGGAGATCGCCGCACCGTAGCCGCGATTCTTCGCGTGCGTCTCGCGAAACAGCCCAATTTCATTATCGAGTATCTGCGAAGAACCGTCGGTCGAACCATCGTCGACCACGAGAATATCGTTCGCGTAGCGCCGCACTTCGGCGAGAACGCCGCTCACGTGCTTCGCTTCGTTGTAGATCGGAATGGCTATCAGAGTGCGCATCGTAAGTACGCCTTGGGAACGAGTATTGCAGGGGCCGTATCATCGCACTATTCTAGGGGCGCCGCCACAGACAATGCAAATCGGCTAAATCGCACTGGCCCAAGATCATACCGCCCGAATTGGGATAGTTTACAGATTCCATTTCACTGAAACGATACAGCCTGATGCGGTATGACTCCGCGCGAAGCAAGACGCTTACGAGCCGCTGGGGAGTGTCCCACCGGGACAAGCCCGGTGGCTCGTCGTTGCAAGCAGTTGCGGATGTATCGATTGTAACTTTTTTGTTCACTACGCGGGAGTCAACTGCGCGCGGCCTACCGAGATTGTTAAATTTACCTCACGTTGTTTTGACGGACCGACCGTTAGGGTTTACCTTTCCGTCAACGGTGCCGCAGACTCCCGCGTTCGCTGGGCCAGGCACTTCCGTAAAGGGTAACCTCCGATGTACAGCATCGTCCTCATGACCGCGTTGACGACCGCGCCCCAAGCCCCCGAGTTCAACGGCTACTTTCGGGATCTCATCCAGAGTCGGGGGGGCTATGACTCCGGCGAAAGCCGCAGTTCGGGTGGCACCGGCTCGTGTCAGGGTCTCTTCGGTGGCCGCATTCGTGCGTTCTTCAGCTTCGGCGGTTCGTGCTACGGATCGTGTAGCGGTCGCGGCAACGGCTGTTACAGTTCGGGCCAATCGTGTAACGGCAACGCCCCTTCTTACACTTGTAACGGCAGTGTTCCCGCGTATTCGTGCAACGGCGCACCCAGCTATTCCTGCAACGGCGGAATGGCCTACGCACCGAGCTTTTCGTGCAGCGGTGGCTCGATGGGAAATTCCACGCCGATGATGGATTACGGCAGCCCGTATGCCACACCGTCCCCCGCATATTACAGCGGGCCGATCTCATCGACCGGCTGCTTCGGCGCGGGTATGGGTATGCCATCCGGACCGATGACTTACCAAGGAACGCCTTTCGGGCAGGGCAATCAAAGCTCGCCCGATTCGATGATTCCAAACCCGAACTTGAACGTACCCAACAATGGGGCACCGTTTGCCACGCCGATGGTTACTCCACCGCTCGATGTGCGGGACGAACGCTATTACATGAAGAACCAGTTGCCCCAACCGGGCAGTACCGTTTCGAGTCGCGCCACGGTGATCGTGAAACTGCCCGCCGATGCCAAACTGTTCGCAGAAGGTCGCCCGCTGACGTTGACGAGTGCGGAGCGCTCGTTCGTGACGCCGGAATTGCCGAACGGCCGCGAGTATTCGTACACGTTCCGCGTCGAGTACGAACGCGGTGGCCGCACGCTTTCGGAAACGCAAAAGGTGAATGTGCAGGCCGGCAAGACGGCTAACTTGGAGTTCAACGATCTCGTTCTCGGGGCCGCACCGAAGACGAACAGCACGCCGACAGCGACCGTGAAATCCGGGGCGTACCCGACATCGAAGCCGACGGCACCCGCCGCGTTGCCGAGTTCGGAACGTGCCCGCATCACCGTGAAAGTGCCCGAAAATGCCACGCTTTACATCGACAACCGGAAAAACGAATCGAACGGCACCATACGCGAGTTCACGACGCCCGTAGTGCCAGCCGGTCGCGATTTCTCTTACACGATGGCACTCGAAACGATGAAAGACGGTCGCCCCGAACAGTTGACGCAAAAGGTGATCTTCCGCGCTGGCGAGATTGTCTCCGTCGACCTGACAACTCCACCCAACACTGCGGATCGCCGAGCATCGAATTAGTGTTACCGAAGGCTACACGAAGTCATCCCTTCACGCAGGCCCGGTTTTCGGATACACTAAGTGACTGACAAATTGTGTCGCTTGAAGTATCCGCAAATCAGCCTTCGTAGCTCAGAGGATAGAGCATCGGTTTCCTAAAAGTTAATTCTAGTCGTAAAACCCCTGTTTTCCAGGGGTTTTTGCTTTTCGTGGATACCTTTTTTGGTTTGAATTTGCTAAAAAAGGTATCCACGGCGGGTATCCAACGGGCGTCTGACCGGCAACGAGGTCGGAATCAAGGGGAGTTTCATCCCATGAAAAAAGAACTCACATGGGTGGATGATACGAAACGCAAAGCCGGGGGACGCTGGCGCAAGAAGTATCGGGGTGAATTGTTCTGGTTCTCGGACATCGAAGGAAAGTCTGATCGGGCCGGATACAAACGAACGATTGAGGCATTCAAAATATGGCGTGCCGAGATCGACCTCCAGAAAGAGCAGAACAAACCCCACCAAGACGATTACAACGAAGCGATTCGACTGCGCAAGGACATGCTTGCTTGGTTAGCCACCGAGCAAGACCAGGACGACCCGATCCGTAATCGCCTTCTTGCCGAATTAAAAACGCTCGAAACGGAGTTCGTCAAGCCGAAGCCACGTCCGATCAAGGAGACGGGAATACCTCTCGACCCGATCCACCGCTCACTGGGTGTAACCGCGTTTCCGGCGCGTTGTTTCCTGCGATTTCACTTGCTCTTTACGAAAAGACGGCCTCTCAAGCATGCTGTTGGTGCTCAAACCCACTG
>JAYVQG010000006.1:0-3216 GCA_043757025.1 Limnoglobus sp. | reverse complement strand
GATCGTGGGGTCTGCGACCGCGTACGCGCGTCTTCTTCGACAGCGGCGGCAGGCCCATCAATTTTCTCATACTGTTCAACTGTTTATCGATGCATTCATCCAAACTCGCAATCACCTTTTGATAGCTCTCCCACATCGAAAGGGCACATTTCAATTCCATCACATGCTCGGGTCGATACCGGCCATCCAGAGCCTCGACGATCTCGGCCACCGTGTGTTTGCAGCGGCGATCCCGCAGTGCCGCCAGCGTTTTCGCGTCGCGTTCGCCCTTGAGGATGGCGCGAATGATCTTCCACACGCACTTCCGCTCAAATCGAAGGCGTCTACTATCAAGCCTTTCTCGAAGCGCTGCAAAACATTGATGCCGACTGCAAGGAGCCGCTAATCGAATATTGGCGATTACGCCATCTCGAACAGAGCGAAACGGTCTTCCCAAAGGATATTCCGAAGCAGAAATTCGTACTCGAAAGCCTCATGAAGTCGAATGCATCACCGCTTACGGCAATCCATGCCGCATACACGTATCGAGTCAACGTGCATCGTCTCGGGCAACTCGAGAATTCGCAGATCACAAAGAATGATATGGACGATAGCGATCAAAAATACGAACTCGCGATGCAAGCTTTCGTACCGATTGCAAAGCCGCTGGATTACGGCGAAATCGTACAAGTTTCCTTGCAGGAAATCGTGATGCAAATGGAACTCGGACAAAGCCGACTCGACGCCTGGAAAATCATCGATCAGCGTTTGCTAAAGCTCAAAGCCGCAAGTTGGATTCGCGATACACTCGAAGGCAAAGTGTTGACAGAAGCCGGTTGGGATGCTCGCGGAAATGGCGCAGGAAATACGGTCGATCCAGAAGATTACGAGTTTTTTCGCACTCGACTGAAGCAAGCCAAGACAAAACTCGAAGCCGCATGGAAGGCCGAACCCAGTCTTCACCAACCGCCCACATTCATGCTATACGTTGCCAAAGGCTTAGCATTTCCACGCGAAGAAATGGAAACGTGGTTCCGAAGAGCGATGGAAACCAACCCCGATAATTTCGAGGCGTGTGATGCCAAGAAAGAATGGCTCCAAAGCCACTGGCACGGTTACAATTCCACGGTGATCAATTTTGTCGTTCAATGTATGCGAACGAACAATTATTACGGCAAACTACCGTATGTCGCCGAAGTCCCTTATCTACGCGGTTTACCTTTTCACGATCGCGAAGGTTTAAAGGACTACGTCAGCCGACTGCCAACATTTGCACCGTTTGAAGTGATTGCGGAAGCCCACCTGAAACGCTATCCAACGGATCGTTGGGCACGATCGCGATATGCCTATCACGCCTGTTTGTGGAAACAATGGGAAATCGCAGATCGGCAACTTCCCTTCATCGGCGAAAAGTCGTGGCCAGGATGGTTTCCACGCGAAGGAGAATTCGAGAAAGCCAAAAAACTGATTCGAGAGGGATTGAAGAAGCCAAATGACTAATATCGAACATTATGAAGATGTATTCCGAAAATTAGCCGCGACGCGCAGTCTTCGTAGCGGAGCGCGTGCGCATCACACAATGTCCCGCACTTTGCTACGCAAAGCCTTCGCGTCGCGGTGAATTCCGGAACGGAATTCGACAGACACGACGAGCAGCGCGTACGGAACGACGCCGGCGGCAATCGCCATCGCGATTGCGGGCCACGTCGGTTCGACTGGTCCCCAGAGTGCCCATATCGATAACGGAATCAGCGTCATTAACACCGGCTTTAACCAACACGCGGCGTACTCGCGAATGCCGACATCGACTGCGCGACAAGCGGTAACGATGACCGCAACGCAGAAGATCGCGTTGGAGATTGCCGTCGCGATGGCCACGCCTTCGACTCCGTACGGGCCGATCAGCGTCACCAGAAATAGCAAGAACAGCGCCGCTTCCGCGAGTGCAAACCTCGCGAAAATCTTGAGTTTTCCGAGGCCGTAAAGGATGCGGGACGCGACCGATTGCGCGATGCCGATCGCGAGCGTTGCGGACAGGATCGCGAGTGCGGGGTAGCTGCCCACGATGAAATCGGCACCCACCCAGCGTGCGAGAAATGGCTTGCCGAAGAACCACAACCCGAGGTTGATCGGCAGCACGATGTACAACACGCCGCGCGTGGCACCGAGTAGAATTCGCCGGATGCCAGCCCAGTCGCCGCGTGCTTCCAGCGCACTCACGCCAGGCGTCAGCGTCGCGGTGATCGTTCGCAGAAGCGTCTTCGCATACTCGACGAGCCGCGCGGCCGTTGCGAAGTACGTCACCTGCCCGACTGGCAAAAAGAAGCCGACCGCAATCGCGCCGGTCTGCACGGTAATGCGCCCCGCAAGCATCGCCAGAAATGCATCGGTACTGTACCCACTAATCGCTTTCAACGTGGCGCGGTCGATCGAATCGATCCGCAAACGCAGCCCTGGCAAGTACACGCGGCACAACATTGCCATCGCCAGATGCTCGAGCAGATTCGTAACGGTGAAGATCACGCCGAGTGCCAGCAGGCCGTATTCCGCACGGATCGCCACGACGATACCGGCGGTGCGAATCGCCAAAAACAGCACGCGAACAGCACTCTTCGCGGCGAACTTTTCGAGACCATCGAGGATCGACGGAAACACGCTGAGTGGCAACGTGAGCGCGAGGTTTGCGAGCATGAACACGGCAAAACCCAGGACTGCGCCGACGCCATCGCGGGCTTCGAGAATCGGCACGAACGCGAACGCCAGCGGCACGCCGAGGAGCATCGCGAACGCACCCGCTGCCGTGTAAATTGCAAGACACGCCGAAGTGATGCGGTTTGTGGAATCGACATCGCGGGTGGCTTGTTTCCGAGCGATTTCGCGAACCAGACAGGCCGCGATGCCCATATCGAGAAGAGTAAAATAGGCGAGGATCGATTCGACGACGCACCAGATATCGTAGCGCGGCTTACCGAGCGAACCGATCAGATACGGCGTGAGAAAGAAGCTGACCCCGAGCGCCGCCGCGAACGCAAACCAGTTCGTACCGGCGGCCAACACCATCGAAGTTCGCGAGCGAGCATCCGCATCAGACACAGCGAAAATCCTCATCCATGAGGGGGAAAATTATGTGGGGCACGTTTTTTAGGCCTGGTTCCAATTGCGGCGATTTTGGGTAGCAGGGAATGATTCCACCACTTACCCACCCACCCATCCCTGGAATCATTCCCGATTTCGGAA
>JAYVQG010000005.1:0-12677 GCA_043757025.1 Limnoglobus sp. | reverse complement strand
TCTGCCCGCAGGCAAACTTCACTTCGCCGCGATACGGAAACTCGCCGACGAGAGCGCGCAACAGCGTCGATTTTCCGCAACCGTTGAGGCCGACGACGGCGGTGATCGATCCGTTGGGGATGTCGCAGTTGAGGTCGAACAAAATCGGACGACCGCCCCGCTCGACCCGGAGATTCCGGATCGAGACCATGGGCGGCCGCGTGTCGGTGACCGCGAGGGATATCACGTTATTTCAGCACCTTGGCGAGCGCTTCGAGGTTTTCGCGCATCTTCTTTTCGTACCACTCGGGGCCGAATTCGGCATCGGTCGAGGTCTCAAGTGGATCGATCACCACGAACACGGGGTCCGCAACACCGCGACGTTTCAGTTCGTCGAGCACGCTCTTCGCCGAGGTGCTGGCGTTGTATTGCGGCTCGACGGCAATCAAGCGAATCTTCTTCGACACGCATCGCTTGACGAGCGTATCGAGTTCTTTCGGCGACGGTTCCGAGCCGGCCACTTGTTGAATGACTTCGGGATCTTTGAGGTCGAACGTCTTCGCGAAATACGCGAGCGAGCCGTGGAAACTGATGAACTGCCGTTCGGTTTTCGCTTTCAGCAACGCGATGCCATCGGCTTTGATTTTGTTCAACTTGGCGGAATACTCGGTCGCGCGACGATCGTAATCGGCGGCGTGGGCGGGGTCGGCGGCCTTGAGTTCGTCGCGAATCTTCTCGACCATTTTGTTGGCTTGGTCGATCCCCAGCCAGACGTGCGGATCGTGGTCGCCGTGGGCTTCGTGTGCCGGTGCGTCTTCGGGCGTGCCGTGATCGTCGCAGCACGAGCAGCTACCTTCAATGAGCATTTCATCGGGGATCGCACTGCCGAGCGAGATCGGCGTGAGCTTCTTTTTGCCGAGGTTCTGCGACATCTTCCTGGCAACGCTGTTGTCGAGCGACAGGCCGTTGATGAAGAAAATGTCCGCACCCGCGAGCATTCGCGCGTGCGATGGACCGGCATCGAAATGGTGCGGCCCTTGGTTCGACATCACACCGCGAACGGTGGCATGTTCCCCGGCGACGTTCATCGCGAAGCACTGAATCGGCGAGAACGACGCCAGCACCTTCGGGCCAGGATTGCCGCTCCAACCCTCATCGGGTTCGACGGTCGAACTCGTTCCGCAACCGATCGTCGCGGCCAGTGCAATCGCACCGATAAATAACCCCGACCAACGATACGCAACCATTTTGAATACTCCAGTAGTGGAGAATAACTTCGTATTACGATAGTAGTGTACTCTGGCCGAACGGGAAGTGCAACTATGCGAACGTAAAAATGATTCGTGGTGGACACAACCACGAATCACACGAACCACGGTTTTCGTGCGATGTTGTCGGCGTAGTCTGCGCCGATGAGCCGAGCAATCGGGTTCGCTTCAAAATGAAATACTTCTCTCATTCCTATTCGTGTGGTTCGTGTGATTCGTGGTCGAACGGTTTTCGTGCGATCGCGCCGATGAGCCGAGCAATCGGGTTCGCTTCAAAATGAAATACTTCTCTCATTCCTATTCGTGTGATTCGTGGTCGAACGGTTTTCGTGCGATGAGCGCGATGTTGTCGGCGTAGTCTGCGCCGATGAGCCGGGTGATCAGATAGGCGGAGATTGCCTGTTTTAGCCGTGTGATCGGGTTCGACGTCGGTTGCGAAAAGGGGACGCGGTAGCCGGTGGCTTCGTAACCCTCGGCACGCAGGTAGGCCCAAAGATCGGGGATGTTATAGAGGTGCAGGTGCGTCATATCGGTGCCGTACGCAGACCGGATGCAACGACCGTTCGGCGTTTGCAACAGAAGTACCCCACTCGAGTTTAACAGCGAAAACAACTTGTGAATGAGCGTTAAACCGTCGGCGAGGGGAAGGTGTTCGATGAGGTCGAAGCAGACGATGGCGTCGTAGGTTCGATGCACTTCGCCGAGGTCGCGATACGTGTGCGCGTATTCGCCGCCGATGTCTTGCGTGTGGTATTCGCCGCGAAAACCGGCTGACTGGAACTTTCGCATCATGCGGAGATCGCCCGCACCGACATCGAGAAGCGACGCCTTACCGGCGATCGCTTCGTAGTAGGTTCGTTCGATTTCGCAGAGGCCATCGGTCGGCCACCAGCATCGACGCGAGAAATGCGGACACGCCAGGAGAAGTTGCTTCCGTTGCCAGTATTTCGCATAAGCCAAATCTGCCACGGTCGCAACCTCTCCGTTTGGGAATTACACAGCCGGTGCGCCAGCGATTCGGTCGCGACGAACGGGAATGCGACGGCCACGCATCCGGACGCCGTCGAGCCGTTCGATGACGTCGTCGGCGATCTCGCCGGGCACTTCGACGATCGAGAATCGTTCGGTGACATCGATCGCACCGAGGTCGCGCAGGTTCAACCCGACTTCGTGTTCGATCGCGGCGATGATCTCGCGACGACCGATATTATCCTGACGCCCAGCACCCACGTAAACGCGCGTCATACCGGGACGCGCCGGTCGGCTTGGGGCGGGATTGATACTCGGACTCGAACTCGAATTCAAACCCATGCTCGGCCGACGCGCGGGGGCCTTGGCTGGCTCGGGGCGAGACAGCGGTGCGGGAATATCGCGGTCGTCGTCGGCGTTCTTGTCGCCCTTGGCCGCGAGCGCCAGTGCGGCCAACGCGACTTGTTCCGCAGGGTATTCTGCCGTCAGAGCCTTGAGTGCGGGGCGGTACTCATCGAGCGTGCCCGACTTCAAAATCTCGACGAGGTTTTCGCGAATCCGCTCGACGCGCTTGCCGCGAAGATCGGCTGCCGTCGGGATGCGACCGGCCAGAAGTTTCTGCCCGACCATCCGTTCGATCGACTGAATCTGACGGCGTTCCCACGGCTCGGACACCGTGATCGCGACGCCTTCGCGACCCGCACGACCGACGCGGCCAATCCGGTGAACGTACGCCTCGGCCTGGATCGGCACGCCGAAATTAATCACGTGCGACAACTGGCGAATGTCCAACCCGCGTGCGGCCACATCGGTCGCCACCAGCAGTTGAATTGCCCCGTCGCGGAACTTCCGCATCACGCGGTCGCGTTGCTCTTGCGACAGACCACCGTGCAGCGATTCGGGCTTGTTACCACGTGCGGTCAGGGCATCGGCGATGCCATCGGACTCGTCGCGGGTTCGGCAGAAAATGATCGCCGAAGCGGGGGCTTCGAACTGGATAATTCGGGCCAACGCAGCGATCTTGTGTTCGCGGCTGACGGTGTACACGACTTGGCGAACCTTGGCGGCTTCACCCGCTGGCGTTTGCGCTTTCGCCACCGTGATCCGCACCGGTTTCGTCAAGTGACGCTCGGCGATTTGCGCGATGCGCGGCGGCATCGTTGCGGAGAACAGTGCGGTTTGACGGGTTTTCGGCGTCGCGGACAGGATCGACTCGATATCTTCGGCGAAGCCCATATCGAGCATTTCGTCGGCTTCATCGAGCACGACGGACGTAATGCCATCGAGTGGCAACGTCCCGCGGCGAACGTGATCGAGCGCCCGGCCAGGCGTGGCGACGACGATATCGACGCCGCGGGTCAGGGCGCGAATCTGTTCGCCGAAACCGGCCCCGCCATACACCGGCACGACCTTGATGTTCATCGGTTTGCCGTACTTGGCCACGGCGGATGCGACCTGGATCGCGAGTTCGCGGGTCGGCACGACGATGATCGCCGATGGCTTCTTGCGGTCGGTCGATGCCGCGATGCGAGTCAGAATCGGCAGCGCGAACGCAGCCGTCTTGCCGGTGCCGGTGGCCGCGATACCGATGATGTCTCGCCCGGCGAGCAGTGGCGGAATGGCTTCTTTTTGAATCGGTGTCGGCTCGGTGTAGCCCATCGCCACCAGAGAATCGAGAATCCGAGAATCGAGGCCGAGAGTTGCAAAACCGTTGGTTGCGGGGACAGTAGGCGCGGTCTCAGGGGTCTTACCAACGGACGAAATCGAATCGATCACGAAACGAACCTTCCCCCAGACGTAGTCCGGGTGCAATGCATCATGGAACATGACGCATTCGCACCAGCGGGTGCATTCCGCGTCACTAAAAAACGGAACGACAGTGCTCGAGTGAGCGACCGGGTCCCATCACACAGAGAGTATATGCAAACGGCGCACGAAGAGAGGCAATTTCGTTCGGAATTTCTTCCCGAATCACTTCTTCACGCCTTCGCGTGGCGGTGGTAGCATCTCGCGGATGGCGTTGGCTGCGCTGGGGTAGTCGAGGCGTTCGCGGACTTTCGAGAGGTCTTGCTCGGCTTCGAGTAGGTCGCGCCTCGTGAAGCCGTCGGCAATCGCGTCGCGGATTTCATCTAACGCACTTTCGCTCAGTTCGCTCGCCAGAACTTGCTGACGTTCGCCGTCGAGGTTCGGGTCGTAACTCGCGAGGATCGCACCGCGACCGTAGAGGCAAGCGATCGCAAATCGCGTGTCGTTGACGGGAAACGGCAGTGCTTCCAACGCTTTCGCCGCACGATCGAACTGATCGTACTGCCCGCGATCTGCCAGCAAACTCGCTTGCAGCCGGACGAAGGTTCGCACGTTGACGATCGAGTCGCGGTCGTTCGGGTGAGTTTTCGCAGACGCCAACATCATGTCGTAAACGGGGGCCAACGTCGCGCTCGCGGCCTTGGCGTCTTGCTTGGCGAGTTGGATCGTGGCCAACTCGATCGTGTAGTAAACGAGATCGTTCGCGTAGTCGAGGTTCGTCGGCGACACTTTTACCAAGCCGTTCGCGATGTCGATGGCCGCCTTCGCTGACACCTCGGCGTCAGTCAGTTCGTCGCGATCGCGCATCAGCACCGCTTTGCTGTGTTGAATCCGCCCGAGCAACATCGCGGTCTGCCCGCCCGCCGTGCCGCGAGTGGCAATGTCTTGCAACACGCGCTCGGCCGCACTCAGCGCCGTCGTGGCCTCGCGCAGGCGACCGACCACTTGCAGGGCGGCCGCGTAATTGAGGTTCGCTTGCGCGAACTGTTCGCGGTAGCCGGGGTCGGCTGGGTAGATCGCGATCAATCGCGACCACGCCTTCACCGAGTCATCCGCATGGCGCAACGCCGGCGTTTCTTTCGTCGGCGCGTTCGCGGGAATCGGGTTCAATTTCGGCGAGAGATCCGCCAGCGGAACGCGGTTCGCCAGACGACCGACGTACGGCATCCGGTCGGCGGTGCGCGTCGCACTGTCACCGGGCTGTCGCTGAATCGCGATGTTCGCGAGCAACGTATCCGCATCGGCCAACTGCACCAAGTACGGCGCAGATGTCGGGTTATCGACGAGCAACTTCACGAGAATGTCGCGTGCCTGTACAGTGCTGTTCCGGGCCTCTGCGGCTAACCCTGCCTTGTGGTATAACAGCCCGATTTGGCGCAAACTTTGCGCGAGCCGATATTGATACTCCGGCTCGTTCGTGACATTTTGTGCGAGGATCTGTCGGTTCTGAAGCGCGGCGCGGAAGTAGGCTTCGGCCTCGGTCGGCTGGTTCGAGCGCAAGTACGCCAACCCGAGGCGGTCGTCGGCCTGGCCGAGTCGGTGCCAGATCTCCGCGCGGAATGGCTTCTTGCCATCGACGTCGGACTTCACCATCGCGTCGAACGTATCGCTCGCTTTTTGGAGTGTCGCTTTCGCCGCGTCGAACCTTCCCGTACCGAGTTGCAAGATGCCGCGATAGAGTTGAACCTCGCCTTGAAGTAGCGTCTTGTCGTCGGCATCGGCCTGCGCCGGTGCGCTCGCGATCAGGTCGTCGGCCTTCTGAAATGCCTCCTCCGCAAGCGGGAAATTCCCGAGTCGGGAATGCAACCGGCCCGCACGGTACCACGCTCCCGCCACGAACAGTTTCGACTCGGCGGTGTCGGGCGACTCGGCCACGAAGCGTTCGTACTTCTTCAAAATGCTTTCGAGAAAGCGTTTTTGTTGACCGGTCAGCGGTTGCTGCCCCGTCAGGATTTCCGTCATCGCATCGTCGCTGAGCGAAAGCAACGCATCGCGAGCTTCGCCGCGGGCGCGGATCGCACGATCGCGGGCGGCGACGGTCTTCTGTTGTTCGACGGTCAGATCGTCGTGCGCCACGCCGAGTTCTGCGTATGCGACTTCGGTTTGTTGCTTCGCTTCGACCGTGCGGTTTTTTTCTGCGTTGACGGCAATCAAACCGATGGTCATGCCCACCGCAGCCATGACGAAAAGCGCTGCCGATGTCGTCACGAGCGTGCGGTGACGTTTGACCCAACGGCTCGCCCGCAAACTGAACGGCTCGCGGTAACAACTGATCGGCTCATCGGCGAGCCAGCGTTCGACATCGACGCCGAGCAGCATCGCGGAACCGTGGCGATGCTCCGGGTTGAGCGCCATCGCTTTTTTGCAAATCGCTTCGAGTGCCAGTGGCACGCCAGGCTTCATCTCTTGGAGGGGAATCGCTGCGCCGTAACGCACCTTGCCGAGGATTTCTTCGACGTTGCCGTTGAATGGCGCGTGACCGCCGAGTATGGCGTAAAGCGTCGCGCCGAGGCTGTAAATATCGGCAGGCGGACCGATTTCGTCCCAGCGACCGTCCGCCTGTTCCGGACTCATGAACGCCGGCGTGCCCATCGCCTGGCCCATCTCGGTTTGCGTGCCCGATGCGCCGATCGGGTTCGGCGTCGCGCTCGGCTGAAAGCTCGTCCCCGTCGGCCCGGCGGAGTCCTCCGGTGCTGCCGGGGTTATTCGTTGGGTTGCCAACATCGGTATCGAAGCCGTCGCATTCGGCTTCAGTCGTGCGGCCGCGGAGATGTCCTTCGCTAGTCCCCAATCGACGACGAGCGTTTCGCCGAACGCACCGAGCATCACGTTCGCGGGCTTCAAGTCGCGGTGCAAAATTTCGCGGCTATGCGCGTATCCGATGGTGTTGCAAATATCGACGAATCGCTTGAGCAGTTGCCGCAACTGTAGCGAGCGTTCGTGCGGATCGCGAACGGGGTCTTTGTCTTTCGCGTGGAAATCGCGGATTGCATCTTGAAGGCTATCGCCGGTGATGAACCGCATCGCGTAATACGGCGTGCCATCGGGGTGCTGGTTCAACCCGTACACCGGCACGACGCCGGGGTGTTCGAGGCGGCCCGTCACTTGGGCTTCGAGTAAGAACCGGGAAGCGACGGCAGGATCGCGTGCGTAACGCGGCTGGATCTCTTTGAGCACCACTTGGCGATCGAGTTCGCGATCGACCGCCACCGAGACTTGGCCCATCCCACCCTTGGCCAGCGGGCGAACGACGCCGAACCGCGAGACCTTCGCCGTGTCGGTTGTCGCCGGGCGACCCCCTTGCGGAACGTACCCCGATGGTGCCACAAACGTGCCACTCGCAGACTCGTACGGCACCGAGCCAAATTCCGATTGCCGACTGCTCGACACGGCGTTCGGGTCGTAACTCGCGGGGGCGGCCAAGGTCTGTGCGTATAAGTCCGGCTCCGATACGGGGGGCGTAGAAATCGGTTCCGGTCGCCGTTCGGGTGGCTTCGGCGGCGCGGAAATTTGCGGTAGCGTACCCGTGTTGAAGTCCGATTGCGGACTCGACTCGTCGTTCATCGCCAAATCCCATGGTGAGAGTTCGGGGAAGGCGATCCCCCGCGTCAATTCTAAACGTAGTTCCCGAACGATGCGATGGAACTTGCAAGCGAGGCACAGTTTAGCTTCTTGCACAGATTATCTGGCTATCCGATTCAACCCGCACGACCGAATCTGCCGATGAGAGTACAAATCTCGCCTTCACGGATGGAGCAGGGTTATGCGCTGGAATCATTTTACGCAAATGGTCGTCGGTTCCGCGCTCATGGCGTCGCCCGTGGCGGCACAGGAACCGGTCGACCCGGCGCTCGTCGACATCCTTCAGACGCAGGCGCAAACGCCTCAGCCCGCAGCCAGACCGACGCCCCAACCGGCGGCGCGACCCGGCACAACGGCACCGATCTCGGCGGGCAACGGGCTATCGGGCACGGGAGCTGCGCCGTCGGGCACGTCGATCCGCACGTCGTCGTTCCCGATGATGATTGGGGATTTTCAGTCGCCGTTCGCGTTTTCGCCGTACCTCGTGGGCACGCAACCGAACGGGCAACGTATCACTTTGTTGCCGGGCCAGAGTGCGACGTTCCCAACGGGCACGGTCTTCAATCAGCCGGTGTCGGCGTTCAGCGTACTGACCGTGCCAAACCCGCTCGACATTCGCGGGCAACAACCGGGCCTGCCCGCGAAGGTTCCGCCGTTCATTACGGTGGTGCAACCGAATGCGAGTGGTCTGGCAACCGGTCAACCGAGCGCCACGGACGTTCTCGTTCGCGGGGGCAGTCCCATCCAAAACGCGGGTGCGATTCCCGTCAACGTCGCACGCGGTTCGTTCAAAATCGGCGAGAACGAAAGCCCGCGACCGACGGATCGAATTTTCGCGACCTACAACTTTTTCTACGACGTGAACAACAGCCTGCGCGTGCCGGGTACGGCCGTTACCAACGTCCATCGCCAGACGCTCGGCTTTGAAAAAACCTTCCTCGAAGGCGATGCGTCGATCGGTTTCCGGCTGCCGCTGGTTCAGATCGGCGGGCCGGCGAACATCAACAGCCAGTCGGTCGGCGACCTCAGCATCATTCTGAAATTCGCCTGGATCAACGAGCCAGTGCAAGAAGTCAACGGCTACCGCACCGGCGGGAACGTCCTCTCGACGGGTGTTGTCTTAACGACCCCGACTGGCGGTAAAACGGTGTTCTCCGCCCAAGATCCGAACATTCACCCGACGGTCATTCAGCCGTTCATCGGTGGCATCCGGACGCTCGGCAACGCCTACGTGCTCGGCTTCTCGTCGATCGCCGTGCCGACCGACAGCCGCGATACCACGTTCCTTTTCAACGATTTGCAAGTCGGGTACCAACTCTACCAAGACCGCACGGGTACGCGGTTTCTGCGTTCGGTGACGCCGATCGCCGAGGTCCACGTGAACACGCCACTCAACAATCGCGGGATTCGTTGCCTGCCGATTGGCATGTCGGACATCGTCAGTTTCACGACCGGCACCACGCTCGGGTTGGGGCAGCGTTCGTATTTGAACTTCGGTACCAACGTACCCGTAACCGGCCCGCGCCCCTACGGCGTCGAAGCGCTGATTCAGTTCAACTGGCAGTATTAAACCAGGCGATTCTGACGTGGGGCACGTTTTTTACGTGCCATTCTCGACGATGGCACGTAAAAAAAATGTGCCCCACCCACACGAATTCCCGAAGTCAAAAAATCGGAGGCGATGCGACGTAAGTCGACTTTTGCGCGATGTCTCGAAGTGTCGTGAAAGTGTCTCCAAGTGTCGTGAGAATGTCGCGAAGTGTCGTGAGAATGTCGCGTGATGTCGTGAAAGTGTCTCCAAGTGTCGCCACTTGCGCCGAGTGTCGCATCGAGGTCCATCGGCGTAACCCACGATGCGAGTTCGAGATACGGAATACGGAACAGTGGATCGCGATCGAAAACGCGACATTTCGGGCCTCGAAAACCGAAAAAATACCCCAAAAATCGGTTTTGGAGTGTCCGCAATTGTGACTTACGTCGATTCTGAGAGTCAATACGTCACGCGGATGAGGAACAGCCCGCCGGGTGGGGCGGTGGGGCCGGCGTTGCCGCGATCCATGCCATCGATGACCGTTTGCATGTACTCTTCGGGCCAATAACCGCGACCGATCTGGTAAAGCGTACCCGCGATCGCTCGCACCATGTTGTACAAAAATCCGTCGGCTTCCACGTCGATCCAGAGGCACTCGCCGAAACGGCTGACCGCGAAATGCGTGATCGTGCGAATGCTCGTCAGGCGATTCGGGTAGTTCGTCTCGAAACAGCGAAAATCGTGCCGTCCTAGTAAGACTTGCCCCGAGCGATGCATCCGTGCGGCATCGAGGATTCGCCGCGGTTGCCAGGCGTACTTTCGCAAAAACGGATCGGGGATGAGCGTGTCGTTGATGACGTAGCGATAGAGCTTGCGGACCGCATCCGAATTCGCATCGAACGACTGCGAAACTTCCTCGCACGCCGTGATCGCGATGTCTTCCGGGAGCTTGGAATTCAGCGCTTTCACGAGTTTCGCCGCACCGATCTGCGTGGCCGTAAAGGCGTTGAACACTTGCCCGACGGAATGCACGCCGGCATCGGTTCGCCCGCTACAGTTGATGCGCACGCGCGATTCGAGCGTGATTGCCCCGAATGCCTTTTCGATCGTTTCTTGTACCGTGCGATAGCCCGGTTGCGTCTGCCAACCGGAGAAGTCGGTGCCATCGTAGCGAACGGTAAATTTGAGATTGCGCATCGCCTACTTCACGATGCCGCGTCGAATCAGTTCGAGCGCGCACTGCACCGCGTTCGTCGCCGCGCCTTTGCGAAGGTTATCCGCGACGACCCAGAGGTTAATCGCGTTCGGGTTCGATGGGTCCAACCTCACGCGGCCGACGTAGGTGTGATCGGTGCCCGCCGCGTGAATCGGTTGCGGGAACTCGCCGAGCATCTCGTCCATCAGCACGACACCGGGAGCATCCGCAAGTGCCGCTTTCGCTTCCGCAACGCTGATGGGCCGGTCGAATTCGAGGTTGATCGACTCGCAGTGCGCGATCTTCACCGGCACGCGAACGCAAGTCGCCGAGATGCCGATCGCGTCGTCGCCGAGGATCTTTTTCGTCTCGTTGACGACCTTGTTTTCTTCCTCGGTGTAACCGTTCGGATCCAATGTCCAGTCGAGCGTAATCACGTTGCCTGCAAGCTGCGCACGGTGTGCGGTCGGCGCGGGTACGGGCTTGCCACTGGCGTAAGCACCGAGTTGCGTTTCAAAGTCCGCGAGACCTTTTGCACCTTTGCCGGAAGACGATTGGTACGTCGAGACGATGATCCGCTTCAACTTCGCGAGTGCCATCAGCGGCTTCACGGCCACCGTGAGCGGGATCGTCACGCAGTTCGGGTTCGCGACGATCCCCTTCTTCGCGTGATGCAATTCTTCGGGGTTCACTTCCGGCACGACGAGCGGGCAATCGGGGTCCATTCGCCATGCGGAGGAATTGTCGACGACGATCGCACCGGCTTTGGCGGCAATCGGCGAAAACTCTTTACTGACGCTCGAAGGCGTCGAACTGAGAACGATCTGCACATCCCGGAAGGCATCCGCGTGAATCGCTTCTACGGTGTACGATTTCCCCGCGAATTCGACGGTCTTGCCCGCCGATTTTTCGCTCGCCAGGAACCGAATCGTCTTCACGGGAAACTTCTGCTCGACGAGCACCCGACGCATTAAGTCGCCGACGGCACCAGTCGCACCCACCACCGCCACGTTCACGCCCACGGGATCACTCCTGTACAGAAACAACATCAGCCTGCGCACATTTTACGAATGCGTGCAGGCTGACAAGTGCGCCCGTTCGTCAAACCCGTACTCAGTCGCCGGAGTAGGGGAAGGTCGTATCGGCGAGGAAGCCGAGTTGGTACTTCACTTTCGCCGCGTCCCACACCGTTTGATCGAACGGCGCGACCGAAAGCTTATCGACGGGCGTTCGCGTCTCGACGTGGCCATCGACGAACGCGACATTCGCCACCCGACCCGCATACCGGAAGTGCGTTGCCGTCACCGCATATGGCGAATAGGCATAGGTCGTGCCCGGCGTCGTGTATGGCCCCGGTGGTACCGCGAGGTGCGGCGAACCGAAGTAGCCGCCGAACGGTTCTTCGAGCACACCGCTGGTTTTCAACAACACGGTTTCGGTGAACATAAACGTCTGCGTCGTCGCGAAATGCAGAATCCGCTTGTCGGCAATATGGCGGTTGTAGGCATACCCGGCGGTCAGGCCGTTATACACTTTGGCGATCGGGTACGAGTCGAACTTCGGGCAGGTCGTCACCTTCGTGTTGTTCTCGTAGTACGTCGTGAGGACGCCGTTCTGCGGGTCCGTCGAGATGATGTTGTACGGGGCACTCGTGTTGCTGACGGTGCTGCCGAACCAGTAGCGGCCCTTCGGGTAAAACACCGTTGTGTCGGTGTGCGGCGGCAACTTTTGGAACGCCGACTCGTAGTTCATCGCGGCGAGCGTGAGCTGCTTGAGGTTGTTTTGCCCCTGGGCGCGGGCGGCGGCTTCGCGCACCTTTTGCACAGCGGGGAGAAGCAGGCCGATCAGGATTGCGATGATCGCAATGACGACGAGCAGCTCGATGAGAGTAAACGCGCGACGGAGCTTCGAGAAGCGAGACACGAGAGAACCTTTCTGCCGGTGCCGGGCAAGAATTGGGGCGTCGACGACCCGGCAGCGGCAGACCCCGTACGCACGAAGCGAACGGGAACTAGCCTGACCGGTAGCCTGAGTCCGAGGCCCCGAACCAACGTCACGACAGGCAGGTCTTCTGGCTTACGGCTACGAACGCGATTCGGATGGCCTTCCCGCTTGCGCAGTGGCATTTCTCCGAACCGCTCGCCGATTACAGCAGCGGCCCTGCGCCGGATTCGCACCGGCTTCCCTTTTCACCTCAATGGCACGATGGCCACCGAGAACCTGTCGGGAGATAAGTGTATACGAAAAATTGGCCTGGTTTCAATTGCGGCGATTTTGGGTAGCAGGGAATGATTCCACCACTTACCCACCCACCCATCCCTGGAATCATTCCCGATTTCGGAATCAA
>JAYVQG010000004.1:0-12683 GCA_043757025.1 Limnoglobus sp. | reverse complement strand
ATTCCGTAGCCATAGCCACCTCTTCCCTCTTCCCTGAAGTGCTCATTAACTTACAGAAAATGTCGAATACACGGAATAGATCTTGGACGGGTACTTAGACAACACCTCGGACGAATGGACGAAGCCAAACGCAAACTGAAGCTGGTCGAGTGACGCACGTTTACACTGGCGTTTTCAGACTCGCTTCGAGGTCTGGCAGCAGGCCGTAGGCGTAGGCGAGATACTGCACGGGGTGGAGCGTTCGTTTGCCGGTGGCGTCTTGCATTTGCATTCGGCACGCGGAACATTCGGTCGCGCCGAAGGTCGCGCGGGGCCGGTCGAAGGCCTCGAGCATCGGTCGCCCGGCGGCCAGCGACGCTTCGCGGTTGCGTGCGGCGAGGCCCCAGGTTCCGGCCATTCCGGAGCAACTCACGTCCATCGTGTGGACTTGCATCCCCGGTATCGTTGCCAGCAATTTCGGCCCGGCTGCTCCACCGCGCAACGCCTTCAAGTGGCATGGCACGTGGTGCCCCACGCCGAACGGCACGTCGCGAATCGGCGGTTGCAGCGTGCCTGCAACTTGTAACTCGCCGAGTAGTGCCATCAATTCCACGGTGTTCGCCGCCACCAGTTTCGTATCGGGATCGTCGAGCAAATCGAGGTAATCGTGCGTCAGCGCCAACGCGGCCGTCGGTTCGGAACAGACGACCGTGTAACCTTCGCGCACCAGTTCCGCGAGCGTTCGCACGTTGTATTTGGCGACGGCGCGGGCGGTATCGACATCGCCGTACGAGAGTGGCGTCATGCCGCTACCGCGTTGCCGGCGCGGCACGAGCACGTCGAACCCGTGATGTTGCAGCACGGCTACGGTCGCTTCGCCGATCTGCGGATCGATCGCGTTTGCATACACATCGACGAAGTACGCGAGTTTCCGCCCCGTTGCTTTCGGGTTCCGCGTCGTCCAGCCGGCGCGGCGGGCACGGCGCAGGAACGTCCGGTGCGTGAAGCGCGGCAACTGCCGATACCGCGATAGGCCGAAGACTTTTTCGAGCAACCAGCGCGACCAGCGCGTGCTCAGAATCACGTTGGTGGAAAAGGCGAAATTGCTGGCCCAGCGCGAGAGTGTTTCGGCGCGGGCGAGCAGCCAGTCGCGGCGGTCGAGGCCGTGTTCTTCGTAGAGTGCGGCCTTCGTTTCCAGCATGAATTTGGGGATGTCGACTTTCGCACGGCACTCGTCGCGGCACATCTTGCAGTTCACGCAGAGCTTCGCCAACGCGCGAACATCGTCGCCTAATAGGGCTTTCTCGTCGGTGATTTGCCGCAGTACGTTGGCCTTGGCGCGGGGTGTCGCGGCTTCTTCGCCCGTGGCTAAAAAGATCGGGCACATGCGCGTGGTCGTGGCGCGGGGGCGACAGTCGCCGCAGCCGTTGCACTTTGCCGCTTCTTGCGTGGGGCTGTCGTTCCAAATTAATAACGTCTGCCGTTCCGGTGCGACTACGATGGCGCGAAGCGGCCACGCGGGGCGGCTCGGGTCGGGGCCGACGATCTTGCCGGGGTTCAGAATGTTCTTCGGGTCGAAGATGCGTTTCAACTCGCGGAACACCGGCATCTGCGGGCCGTACTGCTTTTCCACCCACGGCGTGCGGGCCAAACCGGTGCCGTGCTGCGAACTGATCGTGCCGCTGTGGTCGATCGCCAGTGCGTGAACGCGCTCGGCGATCGACCACATTTTCGCGCGGTCGGCTTCGTCGGTGAGATCGACGAACGGCCGCGTGTGAACCTGCCCCGCGAGCACGTGAATGAGGAATGACGCCGTGGTGTCATCGGTACGCAAAATCTCTTGCACGCCGGCGACGAACGCAGCCAGTTCTTCGGTCGGCACGGCGGTATCTTCGATGAACGCCTCGGGCCGACGCCCCTTCCCCAAGGCGTACAATCCCATGACGACCGACTCGCGAAACGCTTGAATTCGTGCCACATCCGTCGGTTCGCACGTCGGCTCGGTCAACGCGCTGATCCGGTGGGCCACCCGCAAACGTTCGATGGCATCGCGCCCGAACGCCACCGCATCGCGTTCGGTTTCGGCTTCCCACATCGCGACGAGCACCGCGCCGACGGTACTCGGCACCTGCATGACGCCGCTCTCCGGTTTCGCCGTTCGCGATAGCGATAACAGACGCTGATCGAGTAAATCGCAGCCGACGATTCCCGGTTCGCGTTTGAGATCGACGCCCGCTTTCAGAGCGCAATCGAACGACGCGAAACCGAGCACCGCGAGGCAGACGCCGCCGGGTAACGGCACGGTTCGCAGTGTCGCTTCCGCGATGATGCCGAACGTGCCTTCGGAGCCGACGAACAGCTTCGCGAGGTTCGCGCTGCCGGCCTCGACGACATCGTCGAGCACGTAGCCGCAACGGTTGAACGCGGTGTGCGGCCGCGTGATCGAAATGATGTCGCGATTTTCGGTGAGGAGCGCGGTGCATTCGTTGCGAACCGCCGTCGTGCGCGGGCCGCATTCGGAGAGCGTTTCGGCGCTGCCATCGTCCCAGACGATGCGTAAATCGCGGACGTAATCGCGGGTGTAACCGTGGCGAAATGCGGTGCCGCCGCTGGCGTTCGTGGCGATCATGCCGCCGAGTGTGCAACTCGCGCCGTTCGCCGGATTCGGTGCGAATCGCCGCCCGTGCTTCGCCAGTTCGGTCGCGAGTTCGGAGTACGTCACGCCGGGTTCGACGCGGACGAAATCGGGGCCGACTTCCAGAATGCGGCGGAAATTCACGCTGAGGTCGACGATCAAACCGGGGCCGAGCGATTCGCCCGCAAGGCCCGTTCCCGCGCCGCGTGCGGTGATGGGGATGCCGTGTTCGTAGGCGTACTTTACGACCGTGCAAAGGTCGGCTTCATCGGCGGGAATCACGACGCCGAGTGGCAGGATTTGAAACGGGCTGGCATCGGTGGAGTAGAGCGTGCGCGTGAGATCGTCGCCGCAAAAGCGCCCGCGAACGAGCGCCCGCAGATCGTCGACCAGTTGAACGGCAAGTCGTTCCGCAGGCACGCGACCTCGTATCTAACGGCGTAATCGCCTTGTTTTTTAGCTCTTTCACAGTTTAGAGTACGGAAGAGACGCGAAATCGGGTACGAAATTCGGAAGAATACGAGCCACCGGGCTTGTCCCGGTGGGAAATCCGTCGTCGTCGCATTTCGGATCGCAGAAACAAACTTTCCTCGCCGAACCCAATTCGCACGTACGTTAGCTTCCATGGCATTAGCAAATTCCGCTCGGGTATCGATCGAAGGTGTGCCCGAATGAAAACCGACCTGCCTTCTGCGATTTCCCGCTACGGCATCGAAGCGAAAGCGAAGCTGGCCAATCCCTCGGCGAGCGGCGAACCGGAAGACCAGCTTCGTGCGCCGCTCGAAATGCTTTTCGCAGACCTCACCGAACTCTGCAATTTCCCGCGAGCGGCGTTCGCAGCCGTCGGCGAATCGAGTATCGCTAGTTTGCATACGCGGCCCGATTACGCGATTACGCTCCGCCAGGCCCTCGTCGGCTACGTCGAAATCAAAGCCCCCGGCAAAGGGGCCGATCCACGCAAGTACAAGGGGCACGACAAGGACCAGTGGGACAAACTGCAATCGCTGCCGAACTTGCTCTATTCCGACGGCAACGCCTTCAGCCTCTGGCGTAACGGTGAACTCGCAAGCTCGATTGTTGCACTCAAAGGCGATGTGGAAACGTCGGGCAAGTCGCTCGTGGCCCCCGACGAATTGGTAGCGCTGTTCGATGATTTCCTCCGTTGGGAGCCAATCCCGCCAAAGTCGGCCCCAGAACTGGCGAAGGTCTCGGCTCGGCTCTGCAAATTGCTGCGGGATGAAGTCGCGGAGCAACTCGTACTCGGTAGCCCCGCGCTCACGGAACTCGCCAGGGACTGGCGGACGATACTTTTCCCCGAAGCGACCAACGAACAATTCGCCGACGGCTATGCCCAAGCCGTGACGTTCGGCTTGCTCATGGCGCGTGCCCGCAACATCGTCTTGAAAGACGGCCTCGACCGCGCCGCGAAGCAACTCGGCCAGACGAACTCGCTCATCGGGGCTGCGCTCCGGTTGCTCACCGAAGATGCCAGCGACGAATTCGCCTTGAAGACCTCGCTCGACACGATGACGCGGGTACTCGACGCGGTCAACTGGCAGACGATCAGCAAAGGGAACGCCGATGCGTGGCTCTACTTCTACGAAGACTTCCTTGCGGATTACGACAATGCCCTGCGGAAGCAGACCGGCTCGTATTACACCCCGCCAGAAGTCGTCGGGGTGATGGTTCGGCTGGTCGATGACGTATTGCGAACGCGGTTCGGGCAGACCACCGGGCTGGCCTCTCCTGCCGTGAAGGTCGCCGACCCTGCCGTCGGAACCGGTACATTCCTGCTAGGCATTCTGCGGCAAATCGCGACGGCGGTCGAAGCCGATCAAGGCGAAGGAGCCGTGCCGCAAGCCGTCGAAGCGGCCATCGGCCGGCTAATCGCATTCGAGATGCAACTCGGGCCATTTGCCGTCGCGCAACTGCGAATTCACGCCGAACTGCTCCATCTGATCGGCCACGTGCCGCACACGCCGCCGCGAATGTTCGTCACGGATACGCTCGCCAATCCTTACATCGAGACGAACACGCTCGGCTCGTGGTATGCCACCATAGGCGAATCGCGGCGACAGGCGAACAAGATCAAGATCGAGGAGCCGATCACCGTCGTCATCGGCAATCCGCCGTACAAGGAGAAGGCGATGGGCCGCGGCGGCTGGATCGAAGCCGGCCACAGCAACCGGACTCCCCCGCTCGATGCCTGGATGCCTCCGAAAGACTGGGGTGTCGGTGCCCATGCGAAACACCTGCGGAACCTGTACGTCTACTTCTGGCGGTGGGCTACCTGGAAAGTCTTCGACCACGACCCCAAAAACAACACGGGCGTCGTCTGCTTCATCACCGTGGCCGGGTTCCTCAACGGCCCCGGCTTCCAGAAGATGCGCGACTACCTCCGCCGCACGGCCGATGGCATCTGGGTGATCGACTGTTCCCCCGAAGGCCATCAGCCCGACGTACCCACGCGGATTTTCCAGGGCGTGCAACAACCCGTCTGCATCGTCATGGTGTCGCGGTCGAAGTCCAAAATCGCCGATACCCTCGCGGCGGTAAAGTACCACGTGCTGCCCGTCGGAAAGCGCGAAGCGAAGTTTGAAGCCCTCGCGAAACTCTCGCTCGATTGCGATGGCTGGCAGGACTGTCCCGCCGAGGGTCGCGCTCCGTTCCTCCCGGCCGCCACCGGCGATTGGGCCACCTACCCGGCGCTCGACGACCTTTTCGCGTACAGCGGCTCCGGCGTCATGCCCGGTCGCACCTGGATCATCGCCCCGGATGCCGAGTCGCTCACGAAACGTTGGCACACACTCACCCACGCCAAGCCGGAACTCAAAGAGGACTTGTTTCAACCACACCTTCGCGGCGGTGAACCCGGCGACAAGCACACGCGGAAGATCGTGGTGCGGAGTTTGCCCGGCCACCCCGGTAGCCCGATGCCGGTCGCCGACGAGAAAGGCGAGTGCGTTCCGCCCATCCGCTACGGTTACCGCTCGTTCGACCGCCAGTGGATCATTCCCGATAATCGCGTCATCAATCAGCCCAATCCCGAACTCTGGCGCGCCCATTCCGCGACTCAGATTTACCTGACGGCCCCTAGCGACCGATCCCCGACCGCCGGGCCAGCATTGACGTTCACTACGCTGATACCTGACCTTCACCACTACAACGGACGTGGCGGTCGGGCATTCCCACTGTGGCGCGACGGCGGGGCGACGGAGCCGAACCTGCCGCCGAAGCTGCTCGACTTCCTGGCAAAGAAGTACAAGACGGCGGTGAGCGCAGAAGACGTGATGGCGTACCTCGCGGCGGTCGCGGCACACCCGGCATACACCGCGAAGTTTCAGCCGCACCTGTCGCAACCGGGATTGCGCATCCCGCTAACGGCGAAGGGCACGCTCTTCGCGGAAGCCGTGGAACTGGGCCGCACGATCATCTGGCTCCACACCTTCGGCGAACGCTGCACCGATGCGAAGCGCCCGGCAGGTCCGCCGCGATTGCCGAAAGAACTCGCACCGCGCATTCCGAAGGATGGTGCCATCCCCGCCGATGCGGGCGCGATGCCGAACGACATCGACTACGACGCCACAAAACGCCGATTGCTCGTCGGCACGGGGTTCATCGACAATGTGCCGACGGCAGTCTGGAACTACGAAGTGTCGGGCAAACAGGTTCTGAAGCAATGGTTTAGTTACCGTAAGCGGAACCGCGAACGACCGATCATCGGCGACCGTCGGCCGCCATCGAAACTCGGCGAGATTCAACCCAATGGCTGGCTGGCCGAGTACACGACCGAACTGTTGAACGTGTTACACGTACTGGGATCGTTGGTGGAATGGGAGCCTGCGCAGGCGAAATTGTTGGAGCAAATTTGTGCGGGGCCGAGAATCGCGAAAGCGCAACTGACCGATTCCGAAGCCTTGCACGTGCCAGAGAAATGGCGGAAGTCACTGAAGGCAAACACAGGATTGTTCGACGAAGCCGCGAGCGAGTGAAAGCGTGTCGCACGGTCGCTAATCCTCGACTCGGTCGTCGCGCATTTTCTTCTCGACGACGACTTTCAGAAGGAGCGTGACGAGCGCCAACATGGTCAGTAACGAGGCCAGTGCGAAGGCGGCGGCTTGGTCTTCTTTGCCGATGCCCTGGAAGAGTTTCTCGACGCGGAGCGGCATCGTGTCGGTGCGACCGGTGATCCGCCCGGAGACGACGTAGATCGCGCCGAACTCGCCCATCGCGCGGGCGTTACACAAAATTACGCCGTAGAGCAGGCCCCATTTGATGTTCGGTACGGTGATGTAGCGGAACATCTGCCAGCCATTTGCGCCGAGGCTACGGGCGGCAATTTCCTCTTCGGGGCCGTTGGCTTCGAGGACGGGAATCAGTTCGCGGGCCACGAACGGAAACGTCACAAATGCCGTGACGAGAACCAGCCCCGGTGCGGCGAAGATCACTTGATAGCCGTGCGAAAGCAACCAGTTGCCGAGCGGCGAACCTTGGCGGAACAGCAGCATGAATATCAGCCCCGCCACCACCGGCGAGACGCTGAACGGCAGGTCGATGAGCGTGGTCAGGATCGTGCGGCCAGGGAAGCGGAATCGTGCGATGGTGTACGCCGCCGCGATGCCGAAAATCGTGTTCATCGCGACGGCCACCGGCGCGATCATCAGCGTCAAGAAGATCGCGTGTCGTGTATCGGGATCGTTGACGAGGCTGTTCCAGTAGAGCAGCGGCCCCGCACGAAACGCACTCGTAAACACATTAATTAGCGGTAACGCCACCAGCCCGCCGACGATAAGGAACGCCAGCGTCACGAATGTATAGCGCACCCACCACGGGTCGGTACGGATGCGTTTCGGCGGCGAATTACTCGTCATGGCGGCGACTCCACCGTTCGAGGAAGTTGATCGCGACCAGCAACAGGAACGAAAACGCGAGCAGGAACACCGCGATCGCGGCGGCTTCCGCGTAAGCGAATTCATCGAGCCGCGAGACGATTAGCATCGGCGCGATTTCGGATTGAAACGGGATGTTCGCACTGATGAAAATCACCGAACCATACTCGCCGATGGCGCGGGCGAACGCCAACGTGAAGCCCGTCAACGTCGGCGGCAACAGCGTGGGCATAATCACGCGGCGGAACGTCTGCCAGCGGTTCGCACCGAGCACCGCAGCGGCTTCTTCGGTCTCCGCGTCCATTTCTTCGAGCACCGGCTGCACCGTCCGAACCACGAACGGAAACCCCGTAAATACCAGCACCAGAATGATGCCCGTCCGCGTGTACGCCGCCTCGAAACCGCGCGGCACGAGGTACTGCCCGAGCCAGCCGTCTTTCACGTACAAGCTCGCGTACACCAGCCCCGCCACCGCCGTCGGTAACGCGAATGGCACATCGACGAGTGCATCGACGATGCGCTTGCCATAGAACTCGTACCGAACCAGCGACCACGCGACGATCAGGCCCAACACGACGTTGATGACCGCCGCCGTAAGCGACGCGGTGAACGTGAGTTTGTAAGCCGCAATCGCGCGCGGCGTCCAGACGACCGCCCAGAACTCGCTGAGAGAGAGGTCGGCGGCTTTGAAGATCCCCGCCGCCAGTGGAACCAGCACGATGATGCTGAGATAGAAGATCGTATACCCGAGGCCGAGGCGGAACCCCGGCAACACGCGGCGCGATGTCCGACTCATTTCGCCACCCCCTGTGCGGTGTCAATCGAGTCGAATATCGCCCCTTCTGCGAAGAACCGCGACTGTATTTCGTCCCAATTCGTGCCGATCGTCTTCACCGAGAACAGTTCGATTTTCGGGAAGCGATTCGCGTTCCGTTTGAGGACGGCTTCGTTCGTCGGGCGATAGTAATGGTGGGCAATCACTTCCTGCGTCTCTTCGGTGTAAAGGAAGTTCATGTACGCTTCGGCGGCAGCCTTCGTCCCGCGCTTCCGAACGATGCGATCTACAACGGCCACGTGCGGTTCCGCCAACACGCTTCTCGGCGGGTAGACGATCTCCAGATCGCCATTCGATTCCTTGACCTCGAAGTACGCTTCGTTCTCCCACGTCAAGTGAACGTCGCCGATCTTTTTGTGTGCGAACGTCACCGTTGCTCCGCGTGCGCCCGCATCGCGGATCGGCACGCGGCGAATGACTTGCGTGACGTACTGAAGCGCTTCGTCGTCGGTTTTGCCGCGCGAAATTTGATAGCCCCACATCGCGAGGAAGCTCCACTTGCCGTTGCCCGATGTCTTCGGGTTCGGCGTGATGACACTCACGCCATCTTTGGTCAGGTCGTTCCAGTCTCTGATTTGCTTCGGGTTGCCTTTGCGAACGACGAACACGATTGTCGATGTGTAGGGAAGCGACCGATTCGGGAAACGATCTTCCCAGCCCGCATCGATGATCCCCGCTTTGCGAATCGCGTCGGTATCGGTCCAAAGTGCGAGTGTGACAATGTCGGCTTTCAGACCGTTGATGACCGAACCGGCTTGGCTACCGGAGCCACCGTGCGATTGGGTGATCGTGATCGGAATGCCGGTATCGCGTTCGAACCGCCTTTCAAACTGTGCGTTGATGTCGCGCCAGAGTTCGCGCGTCGGATCGCAAGCGACGTTCAGGAGTTCGAGCTTGCCGCCCTCGCGAACCACACCCGCCAGCGCAACCCAGATCATCGCCGCCACGACGTAACCGGCCACCGCCACGATCGAGAATTTACGGAGCATCGTCGCCCTCGCCGAGGCTGTCAACGGTTAATGTTCATAAAGTTTATCGAGTAAGGCATGATTGTCTAGCGTTGCCTCTTTTCGTAGGCCAAAGGGATGCCAGAATTTGTCGTGATTCGCTGTCCTTCGTGCCAGCACTTGCTGAATATCCCCGAAGCGTTTCTGGGTCGGGTCGTCACCTGCCTCGAATGCAAAAGCCCGTTTCAGGCACCCGTGCGGGATGGCGGTCGGCTCACCGATGCCGTGCCGCGACCGAAATCGCCGAAGATTCCCGCACGGATCTTCGTGGCGCTTTACGGCCTGTTGCTGCTCGGATTCGCGGGGGCGTTGGTCAACGGCTACTTGTTTTACTGGTTCGGGGCCGACCCCAACGGCGCGAAGAACTTCGTCGAAGCGAACTTGCAGTTCATGACGGCAAACAAGCCCGATGCGCCGAAAGCCGACGCGAATCGCAAGCGTTCCGAAGACGACGAGAAGCGCAACGCGGACAAGACCAAGGAATTTCAGGACGAGCAAGACCGCAAGACCCGCGATGCGGCGGCCACCGTGCCGGTGGGCGAGCTGCGTTTCACACGCCTGATTTTCCTACTCATGAGCCTCGGCGTGTTGCTCGGGGCGCTCGCGTTCTTGCTGCGCCGGTTTTACGCGCTGGCGTTCGTCGGCTGCTTCCTCGCTGCCATCAACTCCCCCGACATCGGCTGTTGTTTCTTCGGCGCAATCGTCGGCGCATGGGGCTTCTTCGCACTGATTTCCGACGAAGGCCGAAAGTACTTCGGGCGCGTAGGTGCAGCGAAAGCGACGACTTAGGATACGAAATTGATTAACTGTCCCATTCGACTGGAATGGCACAGGGGCTGCGTGACTTCATGCAGAATTTTAACCGCGGAGGGCGCAGAGAACGCGGAGTAAAAATTCAAGCTAACTGATACCCGGAGTGAACCATCAGATGATTTGATTTCTCTTCTTTGCGTTCTCTGCGCCCTCCGCGGTTCATGTTTTATTCTGCAATCGCATCATCCTTCGGGGTACAGCGCGGTGCTGAGGTAGCGTTCGCCGAGATCGGGGAGCACGACGACGATCGTCTTGCCCGCGTTCTCGGGGCGATGTGCGAGCTTGATGGCGGCGGAGGCGGCGGCCCCGCAACTGATCCCGCAGAGCATCCCTTCTTCCTTGGCCAGCCGGCGAGCCATCTCGAACGATTCATCGTCCGTTACCAGCATGATTTCGTCGATGAACGTGCGGTTCTTTTCCTTCGCCCGCTGCAAACCATCTCGAATAATGCCGGGAATAAACCCCGCGCCGATGCCCTGAATCTTGTGGCGTGCAGTAGGCATCACCTGATCGGCCGGCACGCCGTTGAGGATGTGCTGCGTGAGCACGTTGCTCGCGGTCGGTTCGACGGCGATCAGCTTGATGGCCGGGTTGCGATCTTTGAAGACTTCGCCGCAACCGGTGATCGTGCCGCCCGTACCGACGCCGGAGACGAAGAAATCGAAGACGCCGCCGGTGCAACGCCAGATTTCTTCGGCGGTCGTCGTGCGGTGAATGTCGGGGTTCGACGGGTTTTTGAACTGCTGCGGCATGTACGCTTTCGGTTCGCCGCCGAGTTCCTCGACGAGTTGCTCGGCACGCGACACGGCCCCGTTCATGCCCTTTTCGGCAGGCGTCAGGTGCAACTCCGCTCCGAACGCCTTCAGCAGCCGTCGCCGTTCGAGCGACATGCTTTCGGGCATCGTAATCACGAGCCGGTAGCCTTTCGCGGCACAGGCGAACGCCAGCCCGATGCCGGTGTTACCGCTCGTCGATTCGACGATCACGGTGTTCTTTTGAATCTTCCCCGCTGCCTCGGCATCCTCGATCATCGCGACGCCGATGCGGTCTTTCACGGACCACAGCGGGTTGAAGTTTTCGAGTTTCGCAACGACGTGCGCCTTCGCGCCATCGGTGACGCGCCGGAGCCGAATGAGCGGCGTGCCGCCGATCGTTTCGGTGATCGTGTCGTAAATTTTCGGTCGAATATCGGCAGTCGAGTGCATGGGGGAAGTCCATTCGTGCAGGGGATCACACAGCGTTCGTTATAGTGTATCGCCCGGCGCAAAACGCATCAAGCGACGGCCCAAACTGGTGTCAATGTTCCACTTCGCACATTCGTCGAATGTATTCGTTTATTATTAGGTCGCACAATTGTACGAACGATTGCGGAGAATTCCGACAGCAATTCTTGTCCGAGCGTTATTTTCACATTATGCCGATGATTCCGCTTGTGCCGATTGCTAAACTGCTACAGTTCCGACCTTTATCGCAACCGAATTGAGGTTCCCATGCGTATCGTTCGCCATTGGCTTTATGCCCCGATCATGACGTTAATGGCTGCGGGCGTCAGCTTCGCCGATACCATCCGGCCCGGCTTCGACGGCAACACGTTGGCTGCCAACGACGATAGCTCGACCGGGGTGGTCTCGCTCGGTTTTAGCGGGAACTTCTTCGGTGTGAACTTCACGCAAGGGTTCGTCAACAACAACGGGAACCTGACGTTCGGCCAACCGCTCAGCACGTTCACGCCGTTCAATCTCGCTTCGACCAGCCGCCAAATCATTGCGCCGTTCTTCGCCGACGTCGACACCCGCGGCAATGGAAGCGGCCTTACGCGATACGGCACCGGGACGGTTGATGGGCACAATGCCTTCGGCGTCAACTGGCTCAGCGTCGGCTATTACAACAGCCGTACGGATAAGCTCAACAGCTTCCAGTTGGTACTCGTCGAACGTGCCGACACGGGCGCGGGCAACTTCGATATCGAGTTTAACTATCGTCAAATTCAGTGGGAAACCGGTAACGCCAGCGCGGGAACGAACGGTTTGGGGGGCAACTCGGCTCGCGCCGGTTACTCGAACGGCAGCGGCTTGGCCGGTACGCAGTTCGAAATCGCCGGTTCTGCCATCAACGGTGCATTTCTAGACGGCGGTCCGAACAGCCTCGTAACTGGCAGCAACATCAACGAACCCGGCCGGTTCCTGTTTGCCGCACGCAACGGTGCGATCGACCCGACTCCGACGAATGCCGTGCCCGCCCCACCCGCAATGGTGCTGATGCTACTCGCCGCACCCGCATTGTGGCTGCGCCGCCGCAAGGCATAAACGGAATTGTTAGCCCGAAGCGATAGAGCGCCAGCAAGGGGAACTCGCTCAATACTCCACGTAGTGTCTTGAATGTTGAAGTCCAACCCCTTGCTTGCGCTTTTTGAAGTTGCGCTGTTATGTCGGCTGTCTTGAAATGCAGGTGTTTCACGCACAAACATGCGCCCGGCGAGCGGCACGGCGTAAGCGTGCCGTGGTAGCTTCAGAGGGTTCCCACGG
>JAYVQG010000003.1:0-3229 GCA_043757025.1 Limnoglobus sp. | reverse complement strand
GAGCGAGAAGGCACGCATGGCAAGCTCCGCAAGGGGAAAGCTGCAAATATCTCATGCCTCCGCTCAACGCGCAAGAGGGAAATCCAAAATGCTCTAGTCGCGACATCGAAAGAGAATAATTCGAGTGGATTATTCCCATTCTGATTCTCTCGTGGTTTTCGCCCCACGCCATACACGCTGTTTCCATCCTTCGACAAAGCGACGTAAAACGCATCGGTCGGGTGCCGTGCCAGTTCTTTAGCCGTCGCCGTATCGTAAACGACTAACTCTTTTTGATTGGCTAACGCCAGACGCGAACCGCTCTCGTTAAAGGAAGGATAAAAAAAGTTCGTCGAAGTAAAGTCGATCGCGACTGACACGATTCGCAACGTCGGCTCGATGGTTACGATCGTGATTTTCTGCCTCGTCGTATCGTCCGGAATGGTGAGGTTGCCGTTGGTATGAAACCAAAAGTAATCGGACTTCGTTTCCGTCAGTACATTCTTGGCAATCCGTTCCAATGTTGTGGAATTGTATGTATAGAGTTCGACCCGCTGGACCGGCGTTTTCACGAGCTTCGCCGGTTGGCCCTCGATCGGCTCCGCCGGCTTCTCCACGTAGCCGGTCGTTGCCAAACCGACGGCGAAGATTTTGCTGCCGTCCTTGCTGACCATAAAGTTTTTGAATTCCCAATCGGCTTCGACGATTTCGCGAGTGCGCAGGCCCGTTTCGAGATTCCACACGGACAACGCATTCGCACTCACGCTCATCGCCGTTTTTTCGCCCGGCAAGAACCGCAATGATAAATCGCCATTCGACATGAGATGGCGCACGCTGCCGTAGCGCGCCGTCACGCTGATCGGCATCGGTAAGCCTTCGGCGTCGTACGGTATCAGCGCCAGCGGCACGGTGAGGCACATGAGCGCGAACATATTGCGATCCTCGCAGATGGGGAACGGACATACTATTCGCGATGCGATGGATTGGGTAATTTCTTTTCACCCATACGAATTCCAAGAGTCAAAAAATCGCAGACGATTCGACGTAAGTCAGAATTCGCGAATTGCACGAATGGACGCAAAAGTGTCGCGAAATGACATAGAAATGTCGCCTCCGGTCGATTTTGGGTCGATGTTGGTCGATTTTTGGTCGCATTCGGTCGATTTTTGGTCGGTACTTTTGGCTGATGCGTAATCGACGCCCCTCGACGGAACCTACAACAGCAGTGCAAGTTACGGCAAAATGCCTCGAAACCGATCGGCGAAAGCCGATCGAAAAGTGGCATTTTGAGACGCAAAAATGGCAAAAAAACGGTTTTTGAGTCTCCGCAATTGTGACTTACGTCGATTACTTCGGTCGCTGATCGAGCAAGTACGCCATCAAGTGGTAGAACTCTTGCGGTTTCAGCTTCTCGCTGACGTCGGCAGGCATCGGCGATTGCGGCGAGGTGCGTTTCTTCTCGACGTCGTCGATACTCACGCGTACTTCCTTTGCGAGCGAATCGACGACGATGAACACCTTGCCTTCGACGCGGAGTAAGCCCGTTAATGTGCGGCCGTCTTTCATGTCGAGAATCGTCGTGTGAAAGGCATGATCGACGTTGCGGTTCGGGTCGAGAACGTCTTCGAGTAGCCGCTCGATGCCGCGATTGCCGATGCCATCGAGTTGCGGGCCGACCTTCGCCCCCTGCCCACCGAGTTGGTGGCAATTCGCGCAGTTCGTGGCGAACAGCAACTTGCCAGCAGCGATATCGGTCTTTGCGGTCTTGTAGCCTGTGCCGCGCTCCTTGATGATGCCTGCCAGTCGCGCATCGGCACTCGGTATCCCCGCGGTCAGTTCCTTGACGGTCGCCTCCCAGTTCGCAGGATTCGTAACCTTCAGGCGTTCGAGAACGGCTTTCTCTTGTAGTAAACGTGCAGAGGCGTTGCCCGTTTTTACCGCATCCAGCAGGCGAAGCGAACCGACGATCGTGTGCGACAAACTCTCCGCAATCGCGACGCACTGGCGATACGGTGCGGTCTTCAGCAACCCGATTATCAGAAACTGATCTTCCGGCAGTTGCGACCGAATCAAGCTCATCACCGCCTTCTCGCGCAACGCGATGGGTGCGGTCGAATCTTTGATAAATAGCCTGTAAACGGGCAAAATTTTCTCGAGCGGTTGCTTTTCGAGCATCTCCAGTGTGGTCAATCGCATCGCTTCCGCTCTTGCCGGATTGGTCAGCAGTGCGAGTGCGTTTTTCGTCACATCGGCGTTGATCGTCGTGGCCAGTTGCAGGCTCTGAATGACGATGCGATCGTCGGCCGATTCCAGCCCCAACAGGATTTGTTGCTTCAGTTTCGCCGACTGATTGGGCACGAACTTCGCCCCGGCAATCTGAATCCCTCGCTGCATCGCTTGCAGTAACGCGATCTTCACGTTGGCATCGGACGAATCGAGTGCGGCTTGCCACGCGACCTGCCGGTGACAATCGCAACCGTAACGCATGACGTGCTCGACCGCACGAGTCACGGTGGCGGGGTCGAGCGCGTTCGCTTTCGCCCGTTCGGAATGCCACCACGCGGCATACGCCGACGGCACGCCGAGGAAAACATCGTCGAGCACCTTCGCACTCTCCTCTTTAGAGGGTATCTGTGCTTTCAACAGCCACACGAGTTCCGCCTGCGACGCATCGGCCGCCAGTGCGTTCCGGAGCGCGATGCGTGCCGCGTGCTTCAGCGAGACATCCTCCGCAGGAATCGTCGGGAGGAGCGCGAGCAGCGGCGCGATGTTTTCGGGGTGCGGTTCGTCGGCAAGAAACGCGACGCTCTCACGGGCAATATGTGGCGACGGATCGTTTAGCAGTTTGATCGCCATCGACCGATTCGCGATGCGGTTCGGTTTCGCGAGCGGCTTCGCATCGTTGCGAAACGGCCTCGATTTGTAGACGATCCGCCAAACTCTCGCCTTGTCCTTGTCGCGTTGCGGGTGTTTCAAATCGACTTCGTAGTGGCCGATGATCTTGTTGTAAAAATCGGCCACGTAGAGTGCTCCGTCCGGGCCGAGTTTGATATCGGTGGGGCGAAACCACGGGTCGCTGCTGACAAGGAAGTCCGGCAACTCCTTTGCAACCGGCGTGCTTCCCTTCCAGCTAATCTTATCCGCATTGATTTTGTTTGTGACCACGTTGCCGAGGAACATGCAACTGTCGTATTCCTCTGGAAACTGGTATTTTCCCCACCTCGGCGGGCCGGGGCCTCCCGAAGGGAAG
>JAYVQG010000002.1:0-12774 GCA_043757025.1 Limnoglobus sp. | reverse complement strand
CGACTTACGTCCGATTTCGCCCAATTCCAATCACGCCAGAACCAAATTTTTAGTGGTCTTATTTGGCAAAACTGCAACCGGGTTTTGAACCGTGCCCTGAAATGCAACTGAAAGGCCAATCACATCACTCGGGGTGGTTACAAGTCCCATTCCGTCCAATTGATTCATTGCCTTTCCGTGCCATTCCAGTCCATTCCAGTCCATTCCAGTTCATTCCAGTTCTATTCAGTTCTATTCAGTTCTATTCAAGTCCCATTCCGTCCAATTGATCCGATTGCTGCGCCAGACTCCACAGGGCACCGGCACCGTGACCACTTGTTTTCACCAGTCCGAAAGTGCGAAGTTGTCTCAAATCGTCGCGAATCGCAAGTCCGGGTTGCTGTAACAAAGTCACGATGGCATTCCGAGCGATCCCGTCCTTTTCCGAAAGAACCTGCAAGATGGCTTGTTGACGCTCCGTAAGATTCTGTTTTACTTGCCGGGGCGGGATGTATCGGCTCGGTCGGAACCGAACGACGACGCATCCGGCCACTTCTGCGATTTCCGGCTGAGGTAATCCGGCCTTTCCCATCAGTTCGACCATTTTGAGAGTACCGCGGCCCCAGGATTCAATAATCCCTCGCCTATGAAACACGCGAGCGAGCAAGGGATTCCACGGCAACGACTCGTGCGGTTGGAACAACTTCTCTGCCGTCAATTCAAAATGCAATGTCCCCGATGATGTGATCTCCAATCGGTCTTGGTAAACCGCAACTGCCACCGATCCGCCACCGATGCTGTAATCGCGATGACAGAACGCATTTGCGAGGGCTTCACGCAAGGCTTCCGGGGGATAAATCGGTTCGTCGATCCTCGCGAAGAGACCGGGTACGATCCTTCCCGCAATCGGAAGATTCTCAAGAAGAAACTGTTCTGCCTTCAACAACAAATCAAATGCGTTACCGTGAAACTGCCGATTGTCGAGAAACTCCGTTTTGTCCGTACCGCGAAACTTGGCAACGCGAAGCAGACATTGTGGGAATTCGGCTTCGAGTCGGATCCTGTTTCCAAACAGTAAAATTGCGGCGCGTAACAACTTCTCATCTTTGAGCAAACCAAAACCGCGTAAGAGTTCGATCGGGTCGCGCGTGCCGGGGTCGCTCATGCGACCGCGACGAATGGCCTCGTTCAGAGTTCGCGTCAGTTCGGAAATATCCAAATCCGTTGGAGCCCATCCCTCGGCGAATTCCGTCTCCCAGCGTCGCTCGCCGTGAAAGCGTTCAAACAGGACGCGATTGTATTCATCGCGGCTCATCTTCGGGCTGGTGTTGCCGACCCGTTTATACGCCTGCCCCTTATAACTGTACGGTCGGTTCGGCCCCGTCGAGATCGAAACGGAGATCACTTGGTAACCTAACCTGACATCGATGCGCTCGACCTGCGGAAACACGGTTGGCTCGAGTTGCTGAATCTCCTGGGCGATTTCCTCCAACGTCCGATCCGAAACTTGCTGGCCGACAATCCGACCGTTTGGCTCCACTCCGAACAACACTCGCCCACCACGATGATTTAACATCGCACACAGCGATTGCATGGCCTCACGCCGTTCGCCGCTCGTTTTCTTGAACTCCAGCGTTTCCGATTCGCCTTGCACGACGTGCGATTGCAAAATGTCGAGGTCCATCAGGTTGCCCTCCGTTCGGCTTTCCGCTTCGCGTTTGCGATTTCGGCCGTCGTTCGCGGAAATCGGATCGTGTAGTCGCCGTAGTTTTTCAACTCGAATCGGATGGCATCGTCGATCGTTTCGACCGCCAGATATTGCGGTTGTGCGGTCATCGTCAGTTCGCAAACGAGACAATTCGGCAACTGCGCGACCGTCACCGACGAACGTCGGTTCGTCAGCGAGAGTGCCAGATCGCGTAGCGTTTGGCGGTCGCCATCGCCGAGTACGTCGAATTCCATGCAAATTTCGACGCGCACCGATTCTCCTCGCGTGGGGGGTTGCACAAAAAAACACCGCCCCGATTTCGGGCGGTGTTTTCGATGACTATCGAACCTACTCAAGGAGCAGGCTCGGTTCCCAACCGACTCGCTCGGCGCTGGCGCGGAGCTTTTCGAGGGCGCGGTTCTGGATTTGGCGAACGCGCTCTTTGCTGATCCGGAGCAGATGACCGATTTGGCGAAGGCTGTGGGTGCCGCTGCCGGTGAGGCCGAAGCGGAGGTCGAGCACTTTGCGTTCGCGGGGCCGCAGGTTTTCCATGAGGAACTTGAGCGCTTCCTGGCGTTCGTTGTTCTCGTGGAGCGTCAGCGTCTGCGTGTCTGGCATCGCTTCGGTGAGCTTGAAATCGCTATCGTCGTCGAGGACGGCGTTCAAACTGACGGGCGTGCGGGTGGCGGTTTGTAGGTGGTTGAGGTGCTCGAGGCTGCTGCCCGTTCGCGCCGCAAGTTCCTGGGGGCTGGGCAGGTGCTGGCCGCCGTGCGCCAGGGCTTCGGACTCTTGTTGAAGGAGGCCGAGTTCCTGGAGGTGGTGCGGCGACAGGCTGACCAAGTGGCTCTGGCGTGCGACTGCGATTTGCAGCGTCTGGCGAATCCACCAGGTGGCGTACGTCGCGAGTCGCGTGCCGTGGCTGACGTCGAAGCGATCGATCGCTTGCATGAGGCCGCAGACGGCTTCTTGCAGGAGGTCCGTGTAAGCGAGGCTGTGGTGGCGGAACCGCTTGGCGACGTGGGCCGCGAGGCGGATGTTCGCCGAAGCGAGCCGATGCTTGTAATGGACGTAGCGATCGTGCAGACGACGAACGGCGGACTCTTCGCGGCGCTCCGGTGTGACGTGCTCGCGGATGAACTGGGCCATCGGCCACGGTTCGAGCGGCGGCCGGCTGTCGCGCAGGTCCGGGAAGTGTCGGATGAGTACCCGAGCGAGTTCCGTTTTGCAGTCCCAGAAACTGGTGAGCAATTCTCGCTCTTCTTCTGGCGTCAACAGGTCCGATGAGAAAGTCGTCAAGGACGGTTCTTCCACGCTACTCGTGACTCGTTGTTTACGCCTGGCGGTCTTCATGATTCCCCCGATGGACACATTTTGAGTATCGAAAACAGTTCTTACCGAGCATTGCGGCGTGGGGAACGAAGGGTCTTCTCTCGCACGATGGCGAGTGTGCGGAAGTCGAACCGGTATACCTCAGTAAAACTGAGGTATCTTTCGGGTACCGAATCGGAGTACAAACCTTACACAGGTCTGAACGTAACGATTGTGCGGCACCTTCGGTGGTCGACCATCAACGCGTGTCGGTGAAGCCCCTGGTAATAATCCCCCGCTCGTCAAGCTCCTTGATCTTAAACGGTAGAAAAGACAAGATCAAGCATTTATCGAGAAATGCCCGAATTTCTTGACTACCCGGTTAATTTCACGCTATCGCAATAATCGCACCGAATTCCCACGTTTACCCAGCGTTTCCAGTGTCCCTTGAAAACGAGGTGACGATTCCGGTTCCGCTTACTTCGACAAAAGGTTCTTTTTGCGCCAGAAAAAATTCCACGCAGGTGAGGATTATGTATTACACTTCGTCGATTGTGCGGACGCATGCAAACCCCATGCGACCGATCACACCACGACAAGGAGGTTCGTAGTGCGAGTGCCACCGACGTACGAAGCGGCTCAGGCTCCCGATACGGTTTTTTCCACCGCGACCCCCACGATGAACTCGTCTCGCCAGCGTTGTTCGATCTTAGTCGTCGATGACGAAGCCGTCATTCTGGCACTACTACGCGAGCAACTTCGCCACGAATACGACGTGTTTACCGCTCGCACGATTGCCGAAGCCCGCGAACAGGTGGCCGTGCGGCCCATCGATATCGTCCTCTCCGATTTGAATCTTCCCGATGGCTCCGGAATCGCCCTGCTCGAATGGGTTCGCCAATCGCACCCGAGAATCTCGCGCGTCCTCCTTACGGGTATGGCCCGCCTCGAAGATGCCGCCGAGGCAATCAATCGCTGTCAGGTCCATCGCATCGTGTTGAAGCCCTGGCAGCGCGACGATCTCCTCGGCAGTCTCCGCGGCATCACCCGCACGCTCTTGCTCGAACGCAACCACGAAAAACTGCTCGACGAATATCGCGCGCTTTTATTGAACCTGGAAAATCGCGTCGTCGATCGGACGCGCGAACTCGAGCAGAAAAATCATTTGCTCGAAAAGATGGCGCTCACCGATGTTCTCACCGGCATTCCCAATCGCCGCGCCATCGAACTGATCGCCCGTAAGGAACTCCTTCGCCGCACCCGTACCACCGACCCGATTGCGATTGGGATCATCGACGTCGATCATTTCAAAGACATTAACTCCGCACACCTTCTCGTGGGCGGCGATCACGTTCTGACGTGGCTCGCACAGCTTTTGCAAGCGACGATTCGCAGTTGCGATTCGATCGGCCGCATCGGCGGCGAAGAATTTATGATCGTTGCGCCCAACACCGATGCGGTCGGCATCGATATTCTCGGCGAGCGCGTGCGGCAGACGATCGAACGCGCCCACACGACCTATCACGGCAAAACGATCGGCATCACGGTCAGTATCGGTTTCGCCGCCGCCGACCCCGGCAGCCTGTTCAGTTTCGAGGAACTCCGCGTCGCCGCCGCCGGTGCGCTCGCCGAAGCCAAAGTCGCTGGCCGCAACCGTAGCATCATTCAGAGAATGACCTCGCCCGTCGCCGTTTTGAACTGAGAATTCCCCGCGACGACGCATCGAAGTGGGGCACGAATTCGGGGTCGTGGGAGTGGTCGCTCACTTTTTCGGCGGCACGACGACTGGGTTCTTTCGCCCGGAGATGATGTCGATCGCATTGCTGGCCATCGATTTCAACAACTCTTCTTTGCTGTCTTTCTTGATCTTCTCTAATTCTGGCAACGCGGGGATCGCGATCGCGTGCATCGAGGCGAGGCATTGGATCGCCTCGGCGACGAGTGCGGGGTCGTCGGACTTCACGACTTCGATCAGTTTCGGTAGTGCGGGCTTGGCGCGATCGCCGAGCATCCCCAGCGCGCGAATTGCGGCCACCTTTGCGTTATAGTCGGTGCCGACGACGTTGTCGGCGATCTTGTTGATGACCGTATCGGTCAGTTGCGTACCGTCGTAGAGCATCGTGAGTACGTGCAACCAGACGACGATCGCCTTATCCTTCTCGACTTTCAGTTGCTCGTTGACCGACGTCAAATATGGCTTGATAGCGAGGGGGTAATCGGCACTCGTCTTGTATCCGGGCGGGCCGAGCAAGATCATCGACTGGACGATTTCCAAGCGTACGGCAACGGTTTTTTCCTTGCCGAGGCGGTCGTTGAGGGTGCTGAGCGCGGTCGCGTTCGGACCTTTGCGTTCGACGGTATTCGGGGCCGGTAGCTTCTTCGGGTCAGTCGGTTTTTCGTCGACGCGACCGACGTGACCGAGCGCCGTTGCCACCGCCCGGCGAATCTCCCACGAAGGATCGGCGACGATCGACTTGAGTTCGGGAATCGCACTGGCCCCAAACGCACCGTAATTGATCATCGCGCGCGCGGCATGAAGTCGATACGGGCTGCCGAGACCCGCATTCGCAATCACCAGCCGCAAACCTTCGGTAATCTCGCGGGCTTCTTCGGGTGTCTCCGCGCCGATCGTCCCGATCACCATCAGCAAATGCACCTTCACGCCGGGGTCGTTTTCCTGTCGGAGCGCGCTCAATAACGGCTTGATCGAATCGCGTCGGGCGGGTGGGCCGAATTGCGGAATCACCTTGATCGCCAATTCGCGCACCGAACCATCGGTCGATTCTTTCAACTCGGTCAGCCAGCCTTTTAAGTCCTTCCCACCGAGCTCTTTCGGCCACTCGGGGGGTTTCTCCACCATGGGAACTGCGACGGGCGGCGCAGGAGTCGGCGGCGTTTGACCGTGTAACGGTGCCGCACCGATCGCCGAACCCAGTGCAATCATCGCGCAAATTCGAGTCGTCCGCATAACGTTCCTCCTCACGCTTCCCCACTCAAAACGATACCACATGCGCGCGAGGACGTACAGAGACGATCGTTTGCGCGTTACTTCCCGGCCTTCTGGAAGTACTCCTTCGAGTCCTTCACGGTCGGCTTGATCGTGGCTTGGCCGGGCTTCCAGTCGGCGGGGCAGACTTCGCCGTTCTTCTCGAAGAACTGCAAGGCATCGAGGACGCGGATCGCTTCGTCGACGCTGCGACCGAGCGGCAGGTCGTTGATGGTGATGTGCCGCACGATGCCCGCCTTGTCGATCAGGAACAGCCCGCGCAACGCCACGCCGCCATCGAGGAGCACGTCGTAGTCTTTGCTGATTTGCTTCGTGAGGTCGGCAACCAGCGGGTAGTTCAAGCGGCCGATGCCACCCTCGGCGCGCGACGTCTTGATCCAGGCGAGGTGGCTGAACTGGCTATCGACCGAGACGCCGAGGATTTCGCAGTTTCGGCTGTGGAAGTCGGCGATGCGGTCGCTGAACGCGATGATTTCCGTCGGGCAGACGAACGTGAAGTCGAGCGGGTAAAAGAACAGCACGACGTACTGCTTGCCGAGATAATCCGACAGGCTGACGGTTTTGAAATCTTCGTTGACGACTGCGGTGGCTGTGAATCCGGGAGCTTCTTTTTGAACGCGAACGGCCATCTGGTAATCCTTATGTTGAGTGTGCGAGAAGAATGTTATTTCTAGGTGCCAGTGGTGGAAGGAACCAGCAGAGGCGCGAAAAAAAACGAACCGTGCGACGAGTCGCACGGTTCGCGGTGAACGGGAATCGACTGCGAGTATCAATCGTCGGCGTTGACCGGGTTGCCGTCGGAACGGGCTGCGAGGCGTAGCATCGTGGCCAACGACAGGCTATCGCGAAGCGTCCGCACGGAGCCATCGCCTAAGACGACGTTACAAACACCCGTGTGAAAGGAATATAACTCGCCCTGGTTCCAGCCATTGATGGTGAGAGGTCCAGCAGTCGCTTGCGCAGCTGTGGTCACTTTGCTAGGCACATTCGATCCCAGAACGGGTGGAACGACGGCCAACCGATTCGTACCAGAACAAGTCAGGTTGTTGGATTCTTGCCCCCACGCGCCGCGTAGCCCCCAACTGGCAGAGCTTTGATCGGCGTAGCGATACTTCAAATACCAACCTTCGTTACGCGCAGACGATTCGCCGATCATCATCGTGTTGCTGAGGCCATCCGTGATCGCCAATAGCGACGTCTTCTTATTCGCCGTCAGCACGGCATTGTAACCATCGGTGCCCGGATCCGTCATTCCTAAACTGGTCCACACGACGGCATTGCTATTGGAACGGGTGACGGCCATGTAGTCCGAAACTGCAGGAATATGCGTGGCATCGACTGGATTCGGAGTAATCAGCTTTGCCGAGGGACTGGAAGGGCATTCAAAGGTGGGAATCCGCGTCGCCGTCGCACTGCGATTCGTCGTTTCATTCCAGTTGAGGCGATAATCGTACGGCGTCCCGTTGGCGTTCAACACGTTCCCTTGCTCGATGAAAGGCAGGATAATCGAAAGAAAGCTGTGCCGGGTGTAGTTTGAAGTGGCATCGGGCGTCAACGTCGGGTTCCGACGGAATTCGGACAGTTGCGGCCACGACGCCGCAGCGGGACTATTCACCACCGCAGGCGGCAGCCCGCCGAAAGCGCCTTCGTAATTGTGGACCGCAAGGCCCAGTTGCTTCAGGTTGTTCTGGCACTTCAGTCGTGCGGCGGCCTCGCGCACTTTCTGCACGGCCGGAAGCAGCAATCCGATCAGGATTGCGATGATGGCGATAACGACGAGGAGTTCGATGAGCGTGAACCCACGACGCGGAGACGCATGGCTACGATTCATAAATGGGCACCTGCGAAGAAGAAAAGGACGACGAACGGGGTCAATATCGTATGACCCGAAAAATGGAGAGTCCCGTTATCCTATAACTCTCAGGACATTCATCCATTTTTAATTCTACAAAGTCGATCCGCGAGCGAACGACGAATTGCCGTTATTTGCACAATCCTCTCAATTGGAACGATTTTCCCTACTGGACGCGAACCGGCACTTCGGCCCGTTCCGTGTGAAATTACACTGATTGTCGCGGATTGAATGATTTTACGCAGCCGGATCGGCCGATGTTGTTTCGGATGAAACTCCTTCCGCGACTTCGGTTGTCTACCGATCGAACCCGCTCCGAGCCAATGGCTGAGGCTCGGTCGCGTGCCGTTCTCGGTTTACTATTGATCGCGGTGATCGTGGGGTTGGGCGTTCCGTTCGTGACTCGCGAGCGTTCGGAGTGGGACGCGGTGTTCGTGCGGACGGCGGAACACCTATTGGCGGGGCGGGACATTTACGCGCAGGCGGACGGCTACACGTATCCGCCGTTTCAGGCGTTCTTGGCGGTGCCATTTGCGCTGATGCCGTCCACCGCGAACCGCATCGCGTTTTATGCGTTGAACCTCGTCTGTCTGTTCTGGATGGTACGCTCCGCCACGAAACTGGCAGGCGGGTTCGCGATCCTCGGCGCGATAGCGGGGGCGATCTTTGCCTTCCACTGCTACGCGCACCAGCAGACCGATGTCATCGTCGCGGCACTCGTACTCGGTGGGTGTTCGTACTTCGCACGCGGGAAATCGTTCGCCGCCGCCACGCTGTTCGGCCTCGGCGCAGCGATGAAATGCACGCCGCTTCTGTTCGCGCCATACTTACTCATTAAGGGCAAGCCGCTCGCGGCAATGTGGTTGATCTTTATTGCCATCGGCGCGAATCTGCTACCCGATGCAATCCATCGCCCCGCCGAGGGTACGTGGGTTTTCAAGTGGTACGAACACTACATGGCACCGATGGCACATCCGGACTACTCGCCGGGTATTTGGGCGAGCGAGATCGTTTACAATCAATCGCTCGTCGGTGCCATGAACCGCTGGACGAGTACGACGTGGAGCGTCGTTCACCACAAAATCGAAGTGCGAACGATACCGGCATCGATGCCATCGAACGAACTGAAACGCTTGCTGATTGGCTGTTTCGCCGGCCTCGGCACACTCGCGCTCGCCGCCATCATCCGTGGGCGAAAGAGCGAACGCGGCACCGCGTGGGAGTGCGGCATGGTCGTGTCCGCGATGCTCTTAATGTCGCCGATGTCGAGCGTGCCACACTTCGCCACACTATTACTACCAGGGCTACTATTCGCGCAAATGTATAAGGAACGGCGCACAAAATATATATTGATATTTGGCACCATACTCCTACTCGGAGCCTTAGCAACGAACAAAGACCTGATCGGCAGTCGAAACTACACGATTGGCCTCTGGTACGGGTCGGCAATGTGGTGCGCTATCGCGAGTTTCTTCGGTTGCGCCGTCGGGTTAATCACCTCAGCAAAATCTGTACATGCCCTACAACTTCCCATGCAAGTACCGCTTCGCCAAGCCGCATAATTCTTCACTAAACACTTACAACTTCTTGTAATGCTTTCGCGAGTCCGTCGATGTCGGCCTCGGTGTTGAATGGACCCGGGCTGACGCGGACGAGGCCATCGGGGAAGCTGCCGACGGCGCGGTGGATGTACGGGGCGCAGTGCAGGCCGGGGCGGATTGCGATGTCGAACGCTTGATCGAGGATGCCGCCGATCTCCGGTGCGGGCAGCGATTCGCAGAAGAAACTCAGCGTGCCGACGCGCCGTGTCGGGTCGCGATGGCCGACGAATTGGAACGGGCCGTCCTTCAGTTGTTCGTACAGTCGGTCGCACAATCCGACTTCGTGCGCGAGGAGTTTCGCGGGCGTTTCCTTCTCGACGAAATCGAGGCCCGCGATCATTCCGACGATGCCCAGCACGTTCGGCGTGCCGCCTTCGAGGAAGTACGGGAAGTCCTTCGGCTGCGTCCGCGTGGACGAATCGCCACCGGTGCCCCCTTCGCGCCACGGTCGGATTTGCACCCCCGGTGCGACGTATAGCGCCCCCGTACCCGTTGGGCCGAACAGGCACTTATGCCCCGGAAACGCGAGCAAATCGATCTTCATCGCTTGCACGTCGATCGGCACGACGCCGATCGTTTGCGCGACATCGACGAGGAAGAGAACGCCGCGCTCGCGGCAAATTCGGCCCATCTCGGTAATCGGCTGAATCGTACCGAGTACGTTGCTGGCGTGCGTGATGGCCACGAGCTTCGTGTTCGCTCGAATCGCCTTCGCGATCTCGTTCGGATCGACGGTGCCGCCACCATCGGACTTCACCTGCGTGAGCGTGATGAAGCCACTATCCGCCATCGTCATCAGCGGCCGCGACACGCTGTTGTGTTCGAGGTCGGTCGTAACGACGTGATCGCCCGCATCGAGCGTGCCCTTCATCGCCATGTTGAGCGCATCGGTGCAGTTCAGCGTGAAGACGAATCGCTCCGGGCCTTTGCCGTTCACGAACTGGTTCAGCCGATGGCGGGCATCGTTGAGCGCATGTTCGGACGCAAGCGCCATCTTGTGCCCTGCGCGACCCGGGTTAGCGAGCGTCGTCCGCGCGAAGCGGTCCATCGCAACGTAAACCGACTCGGGCTTCGGGAAACTGGTTGCCGCATTATCGAGGTAGATCACGGTGCTTCACTTAAGAACGGGAAAAACATAGACGAGCGGTGGGATTATTAGCTTGTAAAAGTCTTACGCATCACCATCCTGAGTGCGAAGCGTTTTCAGGAACTCTTGCATGTATTCGCGATCGAATCCTCCGGTGCGGTCCCATTCAACTTGCAGCGCCGTCATGTGAGCCTGCACGCGATGGTGAGGAATACGCTTCGTAGTACTTGCCAGTCTTCGTTTGCACTCTGCGACGATTGCAAGGTCACTCGGATCGAGTGTACCGACAATTTCACCCGTCGGAATTTGTACGGCGACATTGTCTATGGAGGCTTGATAAGTTCTGGATTGTTCTTCGTTCAGCATGATTACTGTCATTTTGCACTTCCGTTCCTTAACCAGCATCTTACGGCAAAATCTCGCTCGCGGGAATCGTACCGACGGTTTTCCCCGCAACGATGACTGGCACGGCCGAGCCGGTTGCATAATCGATGCGGCTGCGGTACGTCGGGTTGCGTCCGCCTCGCGGCTGAGTGTAAACCTCAATGATATTCGCACGAAGATTGACAATCCAGTAACACGGAATCCGAGCGGCGGCGTAACTTTGCAGTTTCTCGCCGCGGTCTTCTTCGAGCGACGAATCCGAGACTTCGACGATCAACAAAATGTCGCGTGGAGTGGGCTGGTTGTCGTCGTAGCGCGTATCGGGGCCGAGCACAATCGCGAGGTCCGGTTCGGGTTCGCTGTCCTGGCTTGCGATGGTGATCGGCTTCTGCGCTCGCAACAACAAATCGTCGGGCAGCATCTTCCACAATCGTTTTTCGAGCTTCGAGGACGTACTCGCATGAGGGCTGTTCTGCGGCATTTTAAATTTGATGACCCCATTCAACAACTCATAAGGATCGCCAGGCTTTAACACGCCCACGTCAATCAGGGTGTGGTACTCTGCCAATGTGAACCGGCGAACCATCCAGTTCGTCTGGGTTGGCGTAAGACAATGTGTGGGGAAAGTCGCAACACTCATGGTATAATCTCATCGACGGAAATCGTGCCGAGTGTACTACCCGCAATACTAACGGGCACGGCCATTCCCGCTGTGAAATCGACCCGGTTGCGGTACGTCGGGTTCCGCCCGCCACGCGGCAATGTATAGACTTCGATGATACGATCTTGCAGATTCACGATCCAATACACGGCGATCTTATTTCTCGCATACAGACGTTGCTTGAATCCGCGATCTTGCAATATCGACGACTCGGAAACTTCAATCACGATCAGTAGGTCGCTCGACTGCGGCCGTTGCTCGTCGTAGCGATCTTCCGGCCCCGGCACGATGGCGAGATCGGGTTCCGGAACGCTCGTATCGACATCGGCGGAGCATTGCACTCGCACCAAGTAATCATCGCCCAGTATTCGGAGCAATCGCTTGGTCAGCCGCGAAATCGCACTGTCGTGGGCGGGGTTGTGCGGCATTTTTTCCACAATCCAGCCATCGAGTAACTCGAGGGGTTTCCCGTCAATCGTGCCATCGCGGATCATCTGATCGTACTCGGCCACGGTGAAACGCTTGATCCGAAACTCATCGGGCGGTTTTGCAAGTACGTGCATCATGGTAAAATCTCGTCGATGGGAATCGTACCGAGTGCGTTACCCGCGACGACGACGGGCACCGCCATGCCTGCCGCATAATCGACGCGGCTGCGGTACGTCGGGTTGCGCCCGCCACGCGGCAATGTGTAAACCTCCACGATGCGATCTTGTAGATTCACGATCCAGTAGACAGGTATTTTCGCCTCGGCATAGATTTGCAGTTTCTCGCCACGATCGATTGCGAGCGATGAATCAGAAATTTCCACAAGTAGAACGACTTCACTCGCTCTTGCATGTCGTGCTCGATAATGTTGGGCTGTACCTATCCACACCGCCAAATCGGGTTCAGGCTCGCTATCGGACAAAGTAACTGGACATTGGGACACGATGCAGTACGCTTTAGGAATGATCGCAGTCAACAATACGGTCGTTTGTTGCAACGCATACCGATGTGCGGGATTGATCACAGCTTTCTCCACAATCAGTCCACGTAGTAGTTCGCAACGGTCATCCTCAGCGAGGAACCCGATCTCGCCCATCCGATGATATTCCTCCACCGTGAATCGTTTGAGTACTGGCAAACCATCGTTCGCCGTTTTCGGTGGCTTCAAAGTGCGTGCCGTCGAGCGGATCGTGCGATTC
>JAYVQG010000001.1:0-12818 GCA_043757025.1 Limnoglobus sp. | reverse complement strand
GAGGTTCGACCGATAGGTGGCTATCGCATCCGCACAGAGAATGTCAAAATGGCGAATTTGGGAAATTGTCCTCCGACACGACCGGGAATTGCTGGTGGTCGGTCGAATTTATGTCGTGGTAGGTCGATTTTGTGTCGCGACTTGCGCCGATTCTCGTATCGACCCCGTTCGACACAACCCACGACAAGAGTTCGACATACGGAATACGGATTAGTGGATTGCGATCGAAAACGCGACTTTTGGGGCCTCAAAAACCGAAAAAACACCCCAAAAAACGGTTTTTGAGCCGCCGCAATTGTGACTTACGTCGATTCTGGCGATGCGATTTCGATCATTTCTCGAATCCGCACGATTTCACTGGCATTCGCTTCACGTATCTCGGACAATCTCAAAAACCATTCAGGAGCCATCGTTATGTCCCAGATCGATCGTCGTTCGTTCCTCACCGTTGCGGGTGCCGCGGTTGGAACGGCGTTACTCAGCCAAACGAGCGAGGCCGCCACCGACGACTTCGGCGGGTTCACCGTCGGCGTGCAATCGTACACTTTCCGCAACTTCAACCTCGAACAGATGCTGAAGAAAACGCAGGCACTCGGCCTGAAATACGCCGAGTTCTACCGCGGCCATATTCCCACCGACAGCAGCCCGGAGAAGATCAACGCCTGCAAGAAACTCTGCATGGAGTACGACATCACGCCAATCGCGTTCGGCGTCGAGAACTTCTCGAAAAACCACGACAAGAACAAGAAACTGTTCGATTTCGCAGCCGCCTTGGGCGTCAAGCATTTGAGCGCGGATCCCGACTTCGATAGCCTCGATAGCCTCGATAAGCTGGTGGCCGAGTACAAAATCTCGATCGCGATCCACCCGCACGGCCCCGCCGGTGGCGGCAAGATGCACCGCTGGTCCGATGCCGAGTTCATCATGAAAACGGTGAAGAGCCACCACGAACTGATCGGGACTTGCCTCGATACGGGCCACCTGATCCGCTCGGCACAGATCGGCGTGAATCTCGACTCGGCCACCGAGGTGCGCACGATGGGCGCACGCAATTTCGGCTTGCATTTGAAGGACCACGACAACAAGCGGAAGACCGATGTGCCTTACGGCGACCCGACCGGCGTGCTCGATGTGGCCGGCGTGTTGAAGGCTTTGAAGGAAGTGAAATTCGCCGGTTACATCAGTATCGAGTACGAAGCCAACGCCGACGAGCCTTCACCCGATGTCAAGAAATGCGTCGAGTATCTGAAAGAAACCGTCAAGAAACTCGGTTGAACCTCTCATTCTCGAACCTTTCCTCTATAATTAGATTAAATGCGTACCCCGCTGCCACGGTCGGCGGGTCTGCCTCCCTTACGTTTCACTGTGATCGGTATCCATCGGAGCTACTTTCGGATGACGCCCGAGCAAATCGCTGAACTCCGCGCGCATCGTTACAACGCGACTGTCGTTTACCTAAAAAAACTGCATTCGGACCTCATGGTCCTGCGAGTCAAACCCGATTTCGCACGCCCCAAACACGAACCGGGGCAGTACTGCACGCTCGGCCTCGGTAACTGGGAACCGCGCGTTGATGGCTGCCAGCCCGACAACTTAAAACCCGACGAACTCAGCAAAATCGTTCGCCGTTCGTACTCGCTCAGCAGCTCGATTTACTCGGAACGGGGCACGTTGCGCGACATGGCGCACGACGACTGGATCGAGTTTTACATCGTTCTCGTCCGAGAGAATACGGACGGCGGCCGCGTACCGGCACTGACACCGCGACTATTCGCGCTCCAGCAGGGCGACCGCGTGCAGATCGGCGAAAAGATCGTCGGCCACTTTACGCTGCATTGCGTGCAACCGCACGATAACGTGCTGTTTTTGGGTACGGGTACCGGCGAAGCCCCGCACAACTTCATGGTGTGGGAACTGCTTTCACGCGGCCATAAAGGCAAGATTCTGAACGCCTGCTGCGTGCGTTTTAAGAAGGATTTGGGATACCTGCCCACGCACCATCAACTCATGGAGCAGTACCCGAATTACAAGTACGTTGGGTTGACGACGCGCGAAGCCGAAGCGGGCCGTAAGGTGTACATTCAGGACGCAATCACCAGCGGCCAAATGGAAGAAACGCTCGGGGATACGCTCGTTCCGTCGCGGACGCACGTGTTCGTGTGCGGCAACCCGAAAATGATCGGCATCCCCGCCAAAGACCGCGAAACGGGACATTGGTCGTATCCGCAACCAACCGGTGTGATTGAAATTCTGGAATCGCGCGGATTTCGGGCCGACAACGCGGCCACGAAAGTGGAAGGAAATATCCACTTCGAGAAATACTGGTAACTAGCGAAGGGATGGCGGACGTGGCAGACGCGAACGAGATGATCGGTGGCTACCGGATCAAGAACCAAGTCGGTTCGGCCGGTCAGTTTTCGCAGGTTTACGAAGTCATCGAACCGAATAGCAATCGGCACTTTGCCATGAAAGTGCTTTTGCCCGAACACGCCGACAATTCCGAACACCGACGGATGCTGTTCCACGAAGCCGATGTCGGCATCAAAATGCGGCACGAAAACGTGATTAACATCATCAAGGTCAGCAAATCTGACGCGACGCCCCACTTTATTATGGAGTACTTCCCTTCTGGAAGTTTGGGGGGCCGACTGCGTTCAAAAGATCCACGCGATAAAGAGTTCCTGAAAACGCAAGCGAAAAAGATCTTCAAACAGATGGCGACCGGCCTCGCGTACATGAATGCCAGCGGCTACGTTCACTGCGACATGAAGCCCGACAACATCCTGGTCAATGCGCTCGGGCAGGCGAAAATTATCGACTTCGCCATCGCCAAGAAGATCGTCAAACCGACATTCCTGTCGAAAATGTTTCGCAAGAAACGCAGGCCGATGGGCACGCACAGTTACATGTCGCCGGAGCAGATCAAAGACGACATGCTCGACGGGCGCGCCGACATTTATAGCTACGGCATCACGATTTACGAACTCGTTGCGGGGCGTCCCCCGTTTCGTGGAGCGAGCAAGCAAGAAATTCTCGCAAAGCACTTTCTCGAAAAGCCAGCATCGCCCATCGGTTACAACCCGGATATCACGGAAGAGTTTTCATCGTTCGTTTTGAAGCTGTTGGCGAAAAAACCGGATGACAGACCGAAGACATTCCACCAGGTGCTGATCGATTTGAAGAAAATCAAAGTGTTTAAGTCCGTCCACGAAGAACCGGAAGACGATACGTATTGATCGGTCTGCTCGTTACAACGTTCCTTACCCGTCGCTGTTGGTGAATGATGGTCCCCGAAGCCTTACCGTTCGAGCAAGATATTCACGAACTCGAACGGCTCCTCGAAAAGATCGAAGCGAGCGGCGCGCACGGTAACGATGAATACAAACAAATCCGTCGCGAGTTGAATGCGTTATTGAAACAGAAGTACGCGAACTTGTCAGCATGGGAAACCGTACTCGTTTCGCGACATCCCAAACGACCGCAATTTCTCGATTACGTCGATCTTTGCTTCGACGAATTTACGGAACTTCACGGCGATCGAACCTACGGCGACGACCGAGCGATCCGCTGCGGTTTTGGTCGGATCGGCGAGCACAAAATTATGCTCGTGGGACACCAGAAGGGACGAACGCTTCGCGAAAGGCAACAGTGCTTTTACGGTTGTGCCCACCCGGAAGGTTATCGTAAAGCATTGCGGACGATGAAACTGGCAGCGAAGTATCGGGTTCCGATCGTCTGCTTGATAGACACGCCGGGTGCCTATCCGGGGATCGGAGCGGAAGAGCGCGGTCAATCGCAACTCATCGCGACGAGTATTTTAGAGATGTCGCGACTGGGAACGCCAATTGTGTGTGTCGTGATCGGGGAGGGCGGCTCGGGCGGAGCGCTCGGTATCGGTATCGGCGACCGCGTCAGCATGATGCAATACGCCTATTACTCGGTCATCAGCCCCGAAGGTTGTGCGGGGATTTTGTGGAAGACGGCAACGGACGAAACGAAACCGAAGGCAGCTACCGCACTCCGACTGACGAGCGCAGAGTTGCTCAAAAACGGTATCGTGGACGATGTCATTTCGGAGCCTCTCGGAGGAGCACATCGGTCGCCGAAAGATGCAGCGACATCGTTACGGAGCTACATTCAACGGCAACTAACGGAACTGTCGGTACTGGATGGCCGAACGCTGTTAGACTCCCGTTACGCCAAGTTTCGGAAGCTGGGACATTTCTCGCAATAAGATGACACGACGAGTGAGAGCTGGAAACCAAGCGATTTACCGCACCAGAGTTTAACATAATATACATTATCAGACCCAGATTAGTCCGATGGAAAGCGTCCGATAATGTACGTTATGTTAATTTAGAACGCACCGAGGCTCACTTTCCCAACCGCGACCCCGCGACCCACATATTCTTAAACTCGATCCAACGACTGCGATCTCGCTATGCGGCGCGGTTGTGGGCGATCCGCACAAACTTCTCGTTTTCGTGCCGTTCAACCGATCTCGATTCGCGTATACTGATTGGATTGTTGCCCGTTCGATTTGTAAATTTGACACGCTTGACCCGGAGTGAGCCGATGCCAGCACCTGCGAGCATCTCGGAGTTTTTGGACATCGTTCTGAAAAGCGGCGTCGCGGACGACGTCAAATTCAAGAATTACGTTCAAAAACAAACCGATGCGAAAGCAATCCCTCACGACATTGCCAAGTTCGCCAGTATGCTCGTTCGAGATGGCTTGCTGACCTATTTCCAGGCCGAACAACTTCTGCAAGGGAAGTGGAAACGCTTCTCTCTCGGCAAGTATAAAGTTCTCGAAAAGTTGGGCGTCGGTGGCATGGGCCAGGTTTTTCTGTGCGAACACAAACTGATGCGTCGCCGGGTGGCTGTGAAAGTGCTACCTGCCGCGAAGGGGCTGGAAGATGCATCGCGCGAACGCTTTTACAGGGAGGCACGAGCGGTGGCGGCGCTCGACCACCCGAACATCGTCCGCGCGTACGACATCGATCAAGATGAGGGTTTGCACTTCTTGGTTATGGAATTCGTCGATGGAATTAACCTCCAAGATATTGTCAAAAAGTTTGCGCCGCTCGATCCGACGCGGGCCTGCCATTACGTCTATGCGGCGGCAGTGGGTTTGCAGTACGCCAACGAGATGGGCATTATTCACCGCGACATCAAGCCTGCGAATATCCTCGTCGATCGTAGTGGTGTCATCAAAATCCTCGACATGGGTCTGGCGCGGTTCTTCCACGAAGAAGACGATGGCATCACCAAGAAGTACGACGAAAACGTTCTCGGCACGGCCGATTACCTCGCGCCAGAACAAGCCATCGACAGTCACACCGTGGACATTCGTGCCGACTTGTACTCGTTGGGCGGAACGTTTTACTACTTACTGACCGGCTCTGCCCCGTTTCCGGATGGCTCGATTGCCCAAAAGCTGCTCTGGCACCAAACGCGAGAACCGAGGCCAATTCGTTCGATTCGGCCCGAGATTCCATTAGAAATTGCAGCGATTGTCGAACGCTTGATGAAGAAACAGGCGGCCGACCGGTATCAGACGCCTTCGGAATTGATGGCCGCGCTTTCGCCGTGGGTACAGACACCGATTTCGCCTCCCTCCGATAAGGAACTGCCACGTCTCTCCCCCGCTGCGGCCGGTCCAAACAGCAGTTCGGCTCCGCGTGCGACGAGCGGAATCTTGCTCTCGGGTGGCAGTTTGAATGGCCAAGGTTTGTCGACTTCCGGCGAACTGGCAATCGGAACGTTGAGCGGATCGCCCGCGGGTTCGGCTCGAACGTCCACATCGGGAGAAATTGTTACACCCGATGGCATGCGCATCGCGACGGTGAGTTCTCCGGTATCGCAAACGACGGGCGAAGTCTGGTCGTCGTTGGACATGGAAACGCAGGCCGTTGCGTCAACCGACACCATGCCGAGCACATCGAAGCGTACTCGTAAGGAAGCGGCCGACAAACCGAAGCCGCGCGGCAAGCGATTTTGGGGCGTGCTTTCCATCGCTGTGCTCGTTGCGATATCGGCTATGGGGATCGGTGCGTATCTGATCTTTCGCACGCCTGAAGTGCAACCGAAGCCCCAGATCAGTTATCAATTGCTTTACGTGACAAAAGGCACCAGCCCTGGCGATCCCGCAGTGACATTTCCATCGCTCATCCGAGCAATCGGTAAAGCCAAGAATGGCACGACGATACAAATTATCGACGACAACCACGAAGAACAACCGTTCTTCGTCAACGCCGCAGGGCTGAAAGATTTGACGATCGAGGGCGGCAACAGTTCCAAAATGATCACGTGGACCCTGCCCGCGACTGTCGAGAGTAAAGAACTCCCCAAAGCATTGTTCGAGATTCGCGGGGCGGACGGAATGAAGGTTCGCGGCATCACTTTCGATGCGGCGGGTCGTCTCGACTCGGCTCTTTCCGTCAGTCGTCTCGTTACGGATCTCCGCTTCGAGAACGTCGTCGTGAAAGGTGCCAAAGTATCGGGAATTCACGTCGAACGCGGCTCCTCCGATCCGGCACGTCCGCTCGTGTTCGACAACGTCCGCGTGTTGGCGAACGGTTCGGAATGCGGCATTCGATTCGGACAAACGGGGTCGCAATCGCTCGTTTCCCACACGAATGTCGTCAACAGTCGGATCGAAGGCTCCGCACGTGCTGCCTTCCGGTTCGAGAGTCCGTCGGCGGGCGTTACCCTCTCGCTCAACCGCGTTTTCAACTTCCAAATTGGCATCGAATGGCTTCTCACTCAGCCGATTCCCGCAGTCAAACTCACCGTTGCCGAGAATACCTTTCACACCATCACGGAAGCTGGCATCAAAACCGAGACTCCCCTGGTCGCCGGTTCGGTCTGGAACCTCACGCGGAATTACTTCGCGAAAACCGCTGCAATTGCCAACTCCAACGACGGCAATGCGAGCGGCTTCGTCTTCGCGGACAATGCACGGGACACGCACTCGAAAGAGGGCAAGCTCATTACGGGTAGCATCGAAGTCGCTGGGTACGAACTCCCCGAGCCGAAACCCGATTCGGATGCCACCTTCTTGCGCTATCCCGCAAGTTCCCCGCTGAAAACCGTCGGGCCGAACAAAGTCTCCGTCGGCGTTCCTTGATCCGCCTACCGGGTTTTGCTGTGGCCGCTGATGGCGATGGCGATCCCAATACTGGCCTTCTCGACGTCGGCGATGGGACGATTGACGTTGAGAGTGCGTACCGAGTCGCCGCGATGCGTGAGGGTTGCGTCGGCTTCTTTGCCGCGATGGGGATAGAGCAACATCACGCCGGGATGATCGCCGCCGGTGGCTCCTAAGCTCATTTTATATAACGCCTTCACTTCGAGTTCGGCGACTTCCCGGTCTTTGGCGGCGGGGCTAAGAAGGCCGAATTCGGTGTGCGGCGCGGTGCCCGTGTGATCGCCGGTATCGGGCTGAAATGCGAGCCGGAGCGTATACGTTCCGGCAGGGATTTCCTGCTTGCGAAAGTCGATGAAGACCTTCGGGAAACGGATTGCCGCAACGATGGTCGTCTCGGGAATTTCGCGATACGTGAGGCCGTTCTTGAGTTGATCCGCACTGCCCTTCCCTGGCAGTTCTTCGCGGAACCACACTTCGCAAATCGCGTTGCCCGCCGCATCGGAAACGACTTCGCACGACTTCAGCAGGATGCCACGCACGGCAACGGATAGCTCCTCGGGCGGCGCGGTTTTTTCGGACTTCGTCCGATACTTGCCCTCGTCCGCAACAACGGCAATTGCGAAAACAGCAAATGCGATCAAAATTATTACCGTTCGCATTTATAGTTCCTCATCGGGTGGATCGAGCAGAATACGGACATCGGCTGCCAATCTCGCATGGGCTTCCGAAGCAATTTCGCAACGTCGCAGATCGATGCATTTCAACGATTCTTTGCTCGTTATCCAGTTTCGGAGAACCATCGCCACGGATGGCAAAATCCGATTGCCGGCCAAACTGAGCCGATGCAATTTGTGGAAGGCTTCGGAACTCGCGATGGCGTGCGCCCAACCGTCGTTATCGTCGTTACCGATGTCGTTGAAGGAGACGTCGAGCGTTTCGAGATTCGTGAGAGTGTGCGATTCTGCGAGTGACATCACACCGTCATTGCCGATCGAGTGGCCGGCCAGGTTCAGTTCGGTCAGCCCGGAAAGCGGTTGCGAATTCGCGAGTGCGAGCGCACCCTCGGCATGGATCGCGTACTCGTCTTGCTGTTCGTCGCAACGCACGATCAATTGAGTGAGGCCACCTAATGATGGTTCGTTTGCAAGGTGTGTGATGCCTTCGTCGGAGATCGGATTGCCCGACAAGTCGAGCCGTTTCAACGATGGTAACCGCGCGGTCAAGATCGCAAAACGACCGCAAGTATCGGGCCAAAGTTGGCAGTTTCTCAGCGATACCGTGCGGAGTTCGCGGAAGCGTTCGTCGGGCACGAGTTCTTCGATAAAGTTTCCGAGGCCGACGTTTCCTTTGAGATCGAGGCCGCGCAACCGCGATAGCCACGGCACGGCGACGATCTCGCGGAGGAGCGTATTCGCGACGATCAAACGCACGTCGACGATCGGTGCGGCGCGTTCGAGTTGTGCCGCGTGCGTCAAAAAATCGCTTGCAGACGTATGGAGATACTCGACGAATCCGCGACGGAATTCCTGCCGTCCTGGCACGCCCGATAACGACCACTTTCGCCGATTCACGGCCTCGATACTCACCATCCGTTTCGCAAGTTCGGTGTCGGTCGAACCCGCGGCTAGCGCACATTGCCCGCGAATGAACTCGGCACGCAGCGAATCGTCGTGCTCGTCCAACCAGTCTGCGAAAACCAACCGAGGCAGGTCGTCGTCGGGGTTCGCGATGATCGCGGCCAAAAATGCATCGGCTTCGGTCATCACGACATCACCATTGTGCAGTGCGTTCGTCGAATCCGAACATCAAATTGAAATTTTGCACAGCTACGCCACTCGCGCCGCGAACGAGATTATCCTCGGCCACAAGAACCAAGACCCGCCCGCGGACCAGCTTCACGCAGACATCGAGATAGTTCGTGTGCGAGCAATCTTTCGTCGTCGGCAGCGTGGTTTTTACGCGGACGAATGGCTTCGTGCGGAAGTATTCGCGGTACAGCACGTGGAGTTGCGCCTCCGCTACGGGCCTCGTCGGTATCGCGTATATCGTGCTGAAAATTCCGCGATCCATCGGCATCAGGTGTGGCGTAAACAGCACGCGAACGGGGCCTTTGGCGACATCGCCGAGCGCCTGTTCGATTTCTGGCGTGTGCCGGTGCGTGCCGATCGCGTACGCCGAAACGCTCTCGTTGCACTCGGGAAAATGCGTCGTCAGCTTCGGCGTACGCCCCGCACCGGACACGCCGGACTTGCTATCGATGATGATGCTATCGCGCTCGATCAGGTTCGCCGCAATCAACGGCGCAAGGCCGAGAATCGCGGTCTGCGGATAACAACCGGGGTTCGCCACGAGCGTTGCCGTGCGGATTGCATCCGCGTAAATTTCCGGCAAACCGTAGACCGCGTGGGCAAGGTTGACCGCGTCGCGATGCGGTTCCTTGTACCACTCCGTGTAGCTTTTCGCATCGCGCAAACGATAGTCGGCGGACAAGTCGATCGCGCGAATGCCGCGTTCGAGCAGCGCCGGAATGGCCTCCATACTCGCGCCGTGCGGCAGGCAGCTAAACGCGCACCGTACGCCGCGTGCCTTCAGTGCGTCCGCATCGAAGTTCTCCATCGCCAGATCGAACCGACCCGCCAACACGGGGTGTTCCGCCGAGATCGGCTTTCCCGCTTCTTGCCGCGACGTGACCGCCACGACCTCTGCATTCGGGTGACGAAGCAGGATTTTCAACAGTTCCACGGCGGTGTAACCCGTGCCGCCGAGAATCGCACACGAAATCTTATCCATCGTTCACCGTTCGCGTTTGGTCCGAATACACATAATATAGCGACGCCCTGCCCCGCTGCTTACCGTCGGTATCCGCATGAGCGATTTCGCCGAACTCATCGACGTGCTTTACGAAGACAATCACGTGATTGCCGTCAATAAGCCGGCGGGATGGCCGAGCGCGCACTTCGATGGCGAAGACGAAACCGTCGATCGACTCGTGAAAAGTTACCTCAAAGAAAAGTACGCGAAACCGGGCAAGGTGTACCTCGGCGTCGTCCATCGGCTCGATAAACCGACGAGCGGGGTGTTGCTGTTTGCCCGTACGAGCAAGGCAGCCGCGCGGCTGTGCGAACAGTTCCGCGAAGGGGCTGTGGAGAAGGTGTATTGGGCCGTCGCGCAGACTGTGAATGCGTTTGAAAAACCGTGGGGTACGCTCGAAGATTGGCTGTTACACGACGATGCCGAACGCCGCGTACTCGTCGTGCCACCCGATACGCCGGGTGCGAAACGGGCACGCACGCACTACCAAGTGAAGGCTCGCCACGATGGGTGGGTCTGGCTCGAATTGACACCGCAAACGGGGCGAAAACATCAGTTGCGCGTGCAACTTGCATCGCGGGGCGCGCCGATATACGGCGACAAAAAGTACGGCAGCCGTGCGATTTTCGGCGAATCGATCGCGTTACACGCTCGCCGCGCAACGTTTTTACATCCGACGAAAACCGAGCCGATCGCGCTCACGGCCGACGTGCCGAAGGTCTGGCGCGGTCGTTTCGCACACTTGTTGAATGCCGGGGGCGTATGATTCGCGACGAAAAATTACGAGCGATTTTGGCGGCGGTACAACTCGATCCGGGGCAGCGCGGCTTGGCGCGCGATCCGCACGATAATTTATTCACTGCTACCGAGGGCGACTTTGAAGCCGCGTGTCGATTCCTTCTCGACGACGGCCGGAAAGACGTCGCAATCTTCACGGGGTTTTACATCCCGAGTGCCACACCGCCCGCGTTCGAGACCGACGGCCCACTCGGTGCGGTGTTCCTCGCACGTACGCTCATTGCACTCGGTTATCGCGTGCAAGTTTGCGGTGAAGAACCGGTCGTGCGCGCTTGCCAGCGTGTGTTGACGACGAGCGATACGGTAACGAACCCGATCGTCATCGCCATCGAACGCGGTGGCCCCGGTGCGGACGGTCGCTGTCGCACGATGCGAGGCATCGACATGACGGAATATCTCGAAGTCCAGAACCGCATTCTCGCAGCGCTTCGCCCGAACATCGGCATCGGCGATGGCGGGAACGAGATCGGCATGGGGAAAATCACACACGAAACGATCGTGAAAAACATCCCCAACGGCGACCTCGTTCATTGTCGCGTACCCGCCGATTTTCTCATCGTGGCGGGCGTCAGTAACTGGGGTGCCTACGCGCTGGCGGCGGGGCTGTTATTGCTGACTGACACACCATCGTTAGCGGATTTTTTTGATGTCGAACGCGAACGGGAAAACCTTCGCGAAATGGTACGCGAAGGCCCGCTCGTCGATGGCGTCACGGGCCTGCCGACCGCGACTGTCGATAGGCTGTCGTGGGCCGCGTATCTGCAACCGTTTCTGACCATCCGCGAGATACTCGAATCATGACTTTCTCGAATGCACTCGACGTCCGCACGGCGTGCCGAAACGGCCATCTCACCAGCCCCACGCCCGGCTACGCGCCGGGGTACGTGCAAGCGAACCTCGTGGTGTTGCCGCGCGATTGGGCGTTCGATTTTCTGCTGTTTTGCCAGCGAAATCGCAAGCCGTGCCCACTGCTCGACGTCACCGAAGCGGGCGACCCGGAGCCGCGCGCGATCGCACCCGGTGCTGATTTGCGGACCGATCTGCCCGCGTATCGGATTTGGCAAAACGGCGAGTTGATCGCCGAACCAACTGATGTGAAAAATTACTGGCGCGACGACCTCGTTTCGTTCCTCATCGGCTGCTCGTTCACGTTCGAAAATGCGCTCGTTCAGCAGAACATTCCCGTGCGGCACATCGAACAAAATCGCAACGTGCCGATGTACCGCACGAACATCGCATGCCGTGCAGCCGGGCGATTCCACGGGCCAATGGTCGTGAGTATGCGGCCACTGACACCCGCACACGCAATTCAAGCGACGACGATCTGCGCTCGCTACCCGCTCGCGCACGGTGCGCCAATCCATTTCGGCGACCCGACCGCCATCGGAATACCCGACATCGACAAACCCGACTTCGGCGACGCCGTGACGATCCACCCCGGCGAAATCCCCGTCTTCTGGGCGTGTGGCGTCACCCCGCAAGCCGCACTCATGGCCGCAAAACCGCCTTTCGCCATCACGCACAAACCGGGCCACATGTTCCTAACAAACCTACACGACCACGATCTTCAAGTGGATGGATGACGCGCACGCGCTGTCCGATTTCAATCGCGTACGTTGCATTCCAGGTCGCTCCGCTGCTTGGAAATTCCGACTCAATGTCAATTCAAATCGTCGGCTTAGTCGTCGATTTGCAAGAGATCGAATTCCACCCATTTCGATTGCGGACCGCATCGGATAATCGTGAGGAAACGACGTCTTTCAGAAACCCGAGTGCGTCCAGAAAGTTGCTTTTGCCGGAGCCGTTGCGTCCCACCAGAAGTGTGAGTGGTTCGAGGGTCACGTCGCAGAATGCGATGCTCTTGTAGCCGCGAATTTGCACGCGGCGCAGAAATGGTGGCTTTGAACTCGGAAGCGTCGGTTCCTTCGCATCGCTTTCGATCATGGCACAATCTCGATGGGGTGCAGGCCACGCTTTGTCCGGATTAGATGGCGGGCGTCTTCGGGTCGCCGCGTCGGAGTTGCGACGTCGGTCGGTTTGCGAAGTAATCCTCCAGC